>CAZCTG010000055.1:0-5818 GCA_964501695.1 uncultured archaeon
ATATTACTTTGTCCGAAAACAATATATATAACTGCGCCTGAACGCGTAAAGAAAAATAAAAAGGGCTGCGGAGAGAAAGACCGCAGCATTTGGAATTTCAGAGTCCCATTATCTTCTCGGCGAGGAACTTCTTTATCTCGGCGTCGTCAGGTATGGCTATAGACTTCTTGAAAGTCTTGGAGCCGTCGGTCCTGAAGAATCCCCTTGATATGGAGATGAACTCGTTGTTCCCGCCCTCCTCCACGATTGCCTTCTTCCTGGCAATCTCAAGGAAGTTGTTCTTGCCGAACTTTATCTCTTCGGCCTTCATCGTTTCGAATTCTACCATTGCATTGCCTCCTTTGTTCATCCACGCGCCGTTCAAATGGTCGCCATTATGACGGTTGTGGAGGTCTGTTCATCCATGTATGGATTAGTAAAGTATGGACTCGCTGCTTATAAACCTTATATTGCCCCATATAGAAACTTATTTGGAGATGCCTTATGGCCGAGAAAAAAATCCTGGTTTATTCGACAAACGCCTGCCCATGGTGCCACAGGGTGAAGCAGTGGCTGGACGAGCATGGCGTCAAGTACGAGGACGTCAACCTCAACGCCGACCCGTCGAGGATTCAGGAGATGGTTGACAAGTCAGGCCAGATGGGCGTGCCCGTCATCGATGTCGACGGACAGATAATAGTCGGCTTCGACGAGGAGAAGCTGAAGGCGGCTCTGGGAATAAAGGGGTAGCTATCTGGTTATTTTGAAGAAAAAATAGTATATCCTAAAATCTTCCACAAAATCCGTAGCCTCTATTCTTTTTATCATCCTTGCCCTGAACCCGTGTTTCTTAATCAGCATCTTCAGGTGTTTGATGTCGCCTGAGTTGGAGAATGCAAGATAAATCACGCCTTTTGGTTTGAGGTGCTTTGCCGCTTCCCTGAAAAACCTGCCAAGCACCATGTAATTGTGGTCTGTCATCGCCCTGTCGAGCATGTTCTTGGGTTTGAAGTACCTGAACGGTGGGTTGAAAATTATTGTGTCGAACCTGCCGCTCACGTTTGAAAATAAATCACTGCAGGCCGCCCTGAAATTGCATATATTGTTGATTCTCGCGTTCTCATTGGCGCATCTGACGGCCTTGCTGTTGATATCCACACTGAGGACGCTTCTGGCATTCCCTGAGGCCGCCATGCCTAGTATGCCTGAGCCTGTGCCCATGTCCAGCACACCCCCGAGATTGCCCAGCGAAAGGATGATGTTAGCGAATTCCACGGAATCTGGAAACGGCGGGAAAACGCCGGGATGCACCTTTATCTTAAGTCCCGCAATCAAATTTGCCCTTGTTTCCTTCCGGCCTTCAATATCAGCAAGTATCATATTATGCCTTTTTCTTATCTTTTTTTCAAGACCCTCAGGCAAGGAACTCATGAACATGAATATATCCCGTAAAGCCTGTTTTTAAACCTTGCAAGCAAGAAAAAACCATGCCCGAAATAACCGATGAAAAGATGGCGGAGCTGGTGGCCAAGTTCAAGGAATTTCTCAGGGAGCGCTACTACAAGGAGCTTGTGAAAGCCTCGGACGAGCGCGCGGCGCTCGTAGTGGACTACAAGGAAATGGAGAAATCTAACCCAGACTTCTGCGCATGGCTGACCGAGGACCCCGAGACCATGTTCAAGGTCGCGGCCGAGGCGGTGCGCCAGACCGAGATGGGTTCGCTTGAGGAAACGGAAGCCTTGTCCGGCGGCGAGGAAAAGGAGCCGGAGCACGTGCCGGTGCGCTTTGCGGGCCTGCCCGAAATCATAAATATCAGGGACATACGCTCGGCACAGCTCGGCAAGTTCATTTCGACGGAAGGCATAGTCAGGCGCGCGTCCGAGATACGGCCCGAGGTAATGGAGACTGAATGGGAATGCATGGAGTGCGGCAGCATTGTCGGCGAGGAAACCAAGGGCTCATTCGTGATGAAGCCCTTCCAGTGTTCGTGCGGCGGCCGCAGCTTCAAGCATCACGGGAAAAAGATGGTTGACACCAGATGGGCAAGCATAGAGGAGCCATTCGAGCTGACGGAGGGCGAGAAGCCCTCGCAGCTCAACATCGTCCTTACGAAGGACCTGGTTTCCATAGACCTGCGCAGGATGTCTGACCCCGGCAACAGGATACGCGTATGCGGCGTATTGCGCGAAAAGCCGATGGGCAAGTTCAATTCGGCAAAGCTCGATTTCTATCTTGATGTCAACAGCGTTGAGCTCACTGAGATTGGCTGGGAGAAGGTGGAGATAAGCCGTGAGGATGAGGAAAAAATAAAGGAGCTTGCGGCCGACCCGCAAATCTATGAAAAGCTGGTTGATTCGCTGGCGCCTTCCATATACGGTTACCGCGAGATAAAGGAGTCCATAACAATGCAGATGTTCAGCGGCGTGCCGAGGATATTCAAGGACAGAATGAAGGTGAGGGGCGAGATACACATACTCATCATAGGGGACCCTGCATGCTTGGTGGGAGACGAAAGAGTGTTCCTCGGTGATGGGACGACAATCAAAATTCAGAGTCTGGGAAGCAGGCACATGCAGAATATACGCGTTCCAGTCAGAGTTATGGGGCATTCCAGTGACACGGCGACGACATTTCATATCTACAGGAATCAGCCTATAATAGAGATGGTCACGGAAAGCGGCAAGAGCCTGAAGGGAAGCTACAACCAACCCGTGCTGGTAGTCAAAGGTAGGGAGAGGGAATGGAAAAGGTTGGATGAACTGAAGATCGGGGACAGCGTAGCTGTCATCCCGGGCATTCGGTGCAGGAAGAAGAAGCTCGTCCCGACTGCATGGAAGAGGCAGGACAGAAAGTTTGGTCCCAGGTTCCGCGGCAGGATTCCAGAAAAGTGGGATACCAAGCTGGGGGCCATCGTGGGCTATCTTCTCGGCGATGGATATGTGAGGGAAAACAAGGGCGAGATAGTGGCCATAGTAAACAAGGATGAGTATGATTTGCTTAAGATTCTTACAGGATACATCAGGGAAACATTCGGGATGGAGCCTGCCGTGGAGACAAGGAGGGTCCCGGACCACGAATACCATGGCAGGACCATAAAATCAAACAGCGAGTTGCACAATCTCGTGTTGAGAAGCAAGGATTTGGCGGCGAACCTCAGTTTCCTGAGACTCAAGCGCGTGCCTGAGCCAATATTACTTTCCCCGGACTCCGTGGTCAGGGAGTTTCTGAAATGGCTGTTCCAGGCCGACGGAACAGTCTTCTGTAAAGGTAGGGGGAGAAGAGCCATACAGTTGAAGCAGAAAGAAGTGGAACTTCTGAGAGATGTCCAGGTGTTGCTGCTCAGATTCGGCATCCATTCTCGGATATACGGCGACAACTTGACGATTAGGCGCGGCAACGATGTAATAAAGTTTGCGAATCGCATAGGGTTTGCAAGCCGCAACAAGAAAGAGAAACTACTCGCACTTTCGGCCGAGGCCGAGAGGATCAGACGCGTCGGATGGCAGCGCAGCGAAAAAGTAGTCAAAATAGATAGGCTGAAAGGATTTCATACGGTTTATGACATAGAAGTACCTAAATCCAAGAGATTCATAGCAAACGGAATAGTTGTCCACAATTCCGGCAAGTCGCAGCTCCTGAAGCTCGTGCCTACCATGATTCCGAGAGGCCGATATGTTTCCGGGAAAGGCGTGACGTCAGCCGGCCTCACGGCAACAGTGACCAAGGACGAGCAGATGGGCGGCTGGGTGCTTGAGGCGGGCGCGATGGTTCTTTCGAACAAGGGCATGCTCGCGGTCGACGAGTTCGAGAAGATGGAGGAAACAGACCAGGTCGCCATGCACGAGGCGTTGGAGCAGGGCAGTGTGAGCATCGCCAAGGCCAGCATAGTGGCCACGCTGCCCGCGCAGACGTCCGTGCTCGCCGGCGGCAACCCGAAGTTCTCGAGGTTCGACAACTACCGCTCCATAGCAGACCAGATAAACATACCCGACACGCTGCTCTCCAGATTTGACTTGAAGTTCGTGCTGCGCGACGTACCCAACGCGGAGAAGGACAAGCTGCTCGTCGACCACGTGCTGAAGGCAAGGGAGGGCGACGAGTCCGGCATAGAGCCCGCCATAGACGTGCAGCTGATAAAGAAGTACATCGCATACTCCAAGAAGAACTGCAAGCCCAGGCTGACCAAGGAAACGGGGAAGTTGCTGAAGGAATTCTACATAAAGACGCGGAAGCAGGCCGAGGGCGGCAACGCGCCGATACCCATAACCCTGCGGCAGTTCGAGTCCATGATAAGGCTCGCCGAGGCCAGCGCGAAGGTCCAGCTGAGGGACGTGATAAGGAAGGAGGACGCGCAGAGGGCGATAAGGCTCATGGAGTTCTCGCTGATGCAGCTGGGCTATGACGTGGCCACGGGGCGCATAGACGTGGACAAGAGCGAGGGCGCGACCAGCTTCACCGAGCGCAAGGGCCTGAGGATACTCGTGGACCTGATAAACGCGATGAGCGCCGCGAAGAAGGAGATACCGCTGAAGGAGCTGCGCGAGGCGTCGAGGAAGGAGGGCATACACGAGCAGGACATCGACAGCCTCATAGACAAGCTCAAGCGCGAGGGCATGCTGTTTGAACCGAATCCTGGTTTTGTCCAGAAGGTCTGAATTATTTCCACAGGCTTTCGATACAGCCTTAAGTCTGAATTCTGATTATGGCTAGCAAAGAAGTTTATTTTAACATCTCAAGAAATCAAATGAGTCTGAATCAGGTCTTAATTTCATTCGCGGCCGGGAATACTTGCGCGGTCCGCTGAACCAATAACATAGAAGGACCCGCAGATGAGAGGCCGCCCAACACGAGGGTATAGGCGCTATTTCTTCGCCAACGCAAAAAATAAACAGGCGCAGCTACAGACTGCGCCTATACGGAGATGAAGGTATGGATTTGTTTAGCGTCAGCAATAATAAAGGCGGCATCAAAGGTGACACCCGGAACAACTGGGTGCGCTTCATGTTCACCTCGAAGTGCCGCTACGAGGTCTTCAGGAAGCAGAAAGCCATAAACGCCTGCACGGCAGGCTTCAGAGAGCTGGAGCCCTTCGGCTTCAGGTTCGGCGTCGTAGGCTTCGGCGGCTGCCATGTCCACTTGTCAGTGGACATACCCAAACGGTATTCGGCAGAAGATGCGGAAACAATGCTCAAATCGCATTCATCGCGGCGCATCTTCGCAGAGATGCCAAACTTCCGCAAGCGCTACCCGAGGGGCAGCTTCTGGTCGGGCTACGAACACCACGAATCAGCCGGCATAGCAAGGAGGGACGCCGAACAGTACATCCGCGACCAGCCAGCTCACCACAACTTGGACATGACCTACATCCAGAAGGCGGTCTTCGAGTTCGCTGCGGCAGCGTAGCGGCACCATGCTGTAGGTGAAGCGGACAATGAAAGTGCCCGCGAGATACTGCGGGCCCGTCACCGAAGCATAATAGGGCCCGCAGAGGAGCGGGCACTTCGGGGGTCATAGGGGGCGGAGCCCCTTATTTCATGTCATATTTTTTGCATAAAGAGAAAAAATCAAGATCATTCTCTGCTATGTACAACGGTCCATCAATCACACTTTTGTCTATTGCCATATTATATTTTCTTGGCAAGTTTTATAAAGGGGAACTGTGGGACGAACAGCTTATTAGAGCGAGTGGGATAATAATAATTATGAACTGCCCCAAGTGCAACGGCGAGGCGTATCTGGTCGAGGAGGAGCTGGTCAAGATCATCGAGAACACCGACCCGATGAAGATTGTGGCCAAGGCGATTTACCAGTGCCGCGCCTGCGGCGAGTGGTTCATCCG
>CAZCTG010000056.1:0-5669 GCA_964501695.1 uncultured archaeon
CGCCCCCGACTTCCATGGCCCCCTCGCTCAAACTTTCTATCTGGCTGCCCAATGCGAAAACAAGAATCGCACCGAAAAGCAGCATGACGACCCCGAAAACCTTTATCATGAAAGGGTCATAGGCAAGGTAGAAGCGCAGCGCAGCCATGGCAAGCAGAGCAATTACCGTAAGTATTAGAAGGGTCTTCATAAAACAATTTGGGCTCTGTTATTTAAGTATTAAAACCAACATTGTCTGGATGCTATGCCAAAGGTTTCAGAGATAATGAAGAAGAGCGTAGTGACCGTTGGCCCGAACATGACGATAGCCGGCGTAGCCAAGATAATGACCAACAACAGGATAGGCTCTGTCATAGTGACCGACGCCAAGGCTGCGCCCGTTGGCATAGTAACGGACGACGACATAGTGGGTCTGGTGGCGGCAGGCAAGAATACGAAGAGGATGAAAGTCCGCGACCTCAAGAAGAACAGGCTCATAAGCGTCAGCCCCGACGAAGACATACTCAAAGCGGCGAGGATAATGATAAAGACCGGCTACAAACGCATGCCCGTGATAAAGGACGGCAGGCTGCAGGGCATAGTTTCCGACAAGGAGGTGCTTCTCGTCTCACCGCAGATGATAGAAGTTTTGTCGGAGAAGCTGCGCGCGAGGGTGGAGATGGTGGCTCAGCCCGACGAGCGCATATCCGGCATGTGCGAGGAGTGCGACCAGTACTCGGAGAACCTCAGAAGCGTCAACGGCCGCTGGCTCTGCAGGGAATGCAGGTAGCTAACAGAAATTTTGCATCCCCATTGTGCCACCGGCATGGCAAATCCAACTCTGGTTCTGACATCTCTCAAGTGAGAAGCCATTTCCGCACAGGTCATATTTTGTGTAATTAATGAAATTCATGACTGTGGAATTCTGATAGTATACCGTTATCCAATCACCGCTGTTTGAAAGTCCGTTGCCTATGCTGTTGTCGCCGCTTGAAAGATGAATTCCTGTGATTTGCAATGAAGTATCAGTGTCTGTGATTGTGGCAAAGGATTGCGGACCAATAATTTCATTGCTGCCATAGAAAGGCTGGAGTGTTTCATTCTCTACATTATCAGATAACATCAGCCCAGACAAATTCAAATCACATGTGGTTGGGTTATAAAGTTCTACATACTCGCCACCGCTCTCGTTAAGCGGATTGTACATCACCTCGTTTATAATGGCGTAGGCACTGCAGGGTTGCGATGTGTTCTGCGCTGTTCCGTTGCAGGGCGGGCACTGCGGCTGGGTGCAGTTGCATGGCGCGGGCGGGCAGTCCGACAGGCAGTCGCCGTCCCCGTCGCATTTCCCGTCGCCGCAGCATGGTATCCTGACGTAGGGCTTGCACTCCTTCGGCGAGCCCTCGCAGAAATACACTGTGCACCCGGCCTGAGCAGGGCAGTCAGAATCGGAAGTACAAGCGTCGGTCTCGCAGACGCGCTTTTCAACCATACCCGTCCTGTTGCAGAAGCTGCTGTCAATGCACCTGCGCAACTGCATTCCTCCGGAACATGCGGTCCACTCGCCGCAGAACCACGTTTCGTTGCACCTGCCGTGGCCGGCGCATCCTGGCATGCAGCGCCCGCACGAGCCATTATCGTCGCATTCGTTCTCGCATGTGTCATTGAAGCCGTCCTGGCATGTCCTTATTGAATCAGGGCATGTGCACGGCTGCTCCTCGGGCGTATCCTCGCCGTAGTCAACATTTGCCTGCAGCGACAGGTTGTCCGCAGGCTCCGCCGACTGGCGTTTTATGGTCTGGCCAGACAAGCAGCCGGAGACAATGATTATTGACAGCACGAGAAATGCCGCCGCATGCCTGTGCATGTTTTTATATTAAATGCCGCTGGTTAATAATGTTAAACCTACCGCAACAACCAACGGCATAAAGCGGTTCGTGAAAATTTACCGCATTAACCAGCGCAAAGAGCGGAAAAACCTGCAGAAATTCGTATGGGCCCGTAGCTCAGTTGGATTGCATCCTTTCGGTGTGCTTGACGGAAAAGCGTGCACGGAAAGGAAGGATGCACATAAAGAGCGTCGGTTTCCTAAACCGCAGGTCGCCGGTTCGATCCCGGCCGGGCTCGCTCAGAAGCAGCAGGCGCGCCACCAATATAAATCTTTCCGCGTGCATAGAATTAATAAACCAAGCGCTGTAACATAATAAATAACCGGATGATTGGATGGCTACCAGAATCATTTGCATATCAAGCGCAAAGGGAGGTGTGGGCAAGACCACTGTCGTGGCGAACCTTGCATCAGCGCTCGCGAGGTCGGGCAAGAGCATAATAACCGTGGATGCAAACCTTACAACTTCGAACTTGGGCATGCACCTCGGCATACCGATGTACCCCACGACGCTGCAGGACGTGCTGAAGGGCAGGGCGCGGCTGAAGGACGCGCTGTATTACCACCCTGCCGGCTTCCGCGTTCTGCCCGCCGACATATCGCTCAAGAAGCTGATGCTGCCCAAATCAAGCGATTTGATGGACGTTTTTTACAAACTGGCGGGAGGCGCTGATTTCATCCTGATAGACACAGCCGCTGGGCTCGGCAAGGAGGCCCAGTCCGCCATCGAAGCCGCCGACGAGGTCATAACGGTCACGAACCCCGAGATGCCCGCGATGACTGACGCTCTGAAGGTCATAAAGATAGCCGACAAGTACGAAACCGAGCACCTTGGCGTGGTCGTCAACAGGGTGCGCCACGAGAAGGGCGAGCCAAGCCTTGACGAGATAGAAGGCTTCCTCGACGCGCCACTCCTTGGCCACGTGCATGAGGACAACAACGTCAGGGCGAGCATAAGGCACAAACAACCAGTGGTTCTCCACCGCGCTAATTCTGTTGCTTCGAAACAGTTCAGGCAGATAGCCGCGAACCTGCTCGGCGAGGAGCCGGCAGAACTCAGCCTGGTCCAGAGGATTTTTGGCTGGCTTGGCTAGCTGCTCTTATTTCGCCTTTTCCATGAGCCTGCCCACATTGAGCTCGAACGCCACGACGGGGTTCTCCAGATTCCAGTTGTTTAGGACCTGGGGATGGACTTCCCCTATGACTCCAAGCTTGTCGCCGCCGACAGTTATCAGGCCCACCCTTCCTGCTATGAACCTCGGGTCGTGCGCTGCCCGTATATTGTATTCCAAGCCCAGCGAGCGCAGCAGCGCATCCAGATTGGAGTACATGTCCTCGAATGATACCCTGCTGTCAGTCATGCAGGCGGCGACCTTGATTATGTCCTTGGCCATCAGCCTTATGGCGCACTCTCCTGATTCAAATATCATCTGCGGGTATTCGACGTTCTTGTTCCTTGAAAGGCACAGCACGAGCGAAGGCAGTATTGACGTGCGCACGGCCGAATAGGTTTCTGTCGTGGGATTTTCCAGTTCGAGCATGTCCTCCTTCATGTTCATCTTTTCCGAAGCCGAACGGCTTGTGAGAATCGGCGTTATTATCTCCTGGAAGCCTAGACCTGTCATTATGCGCCTGAGCTTCTCGGTGAAAACCGTTGCCTTGTCAAGGGCGCCGATGGTGAAGCTTCCCAGACCGAGGGGAGTGATTTTGTTGTAGCCGTATGCTATGGCTATGTCCTCTATTACATCAACCGGGTGCATTATGTCGCCGCGGTAGCACGGCACGTCGACGGCAACCTTGCCTGAAGCGACCTTCGCATTATATTGCATTTTTTCAAGCAGGCGCACAGCCTCTTCCTTTGAAAGCCTTATGCCCAGCAACTTCTCTATGTCGCCGAGCCGGAATGACAGTTTTTGCAGTATTTTGCGCGGTGTTGCCACTTCCCTACCCATGGGTGTTTTTGCCTGATAGACCGAAACCACAGACTCGAGCTTGGCTCCGTTGTCGAAGAATGCCTGTGCAAGGATGTTCGCTGCAAGCATGACCTGCTTCTGGTCAGGTCCGGTGGCCTCGACAAACAGGCTGGCCTCCCCCGGCTCGACCTTGCCGACTGCATTGCTGTTTATCACAGGCGGGAACGAGAGTACCTCGCCCTTGGCATCGGTGAGGAGTGGGTAATGACTCATCCCTTTCAGCAGCCCCGCATATTTCATGCCGGTGGGGTGCTTCTGCAATATCTGCTTCAGGCTCACCTCTTCGCCGGAGCCGAGCGGCACGAACTTAACGGAGTCAGGCTCGACGGCGTCGTATTTCAGCGGGAATTTTATCTTCTTGCTGCTGTAGATGCCGATGGCTATCTGCTGGCGCTTCCTGCCGAAATTATCGGAGAGGTTTTCCTGCGAGTTTATCATGCTCCTGAGCATCTCGTCGGTGACGTTCACGTTGTCCGCGATGAATCCTGATATGAAAGGCCTGACGGATGCGGCGCGGCTGCCGACGATTATTTTCTTGCTGCCGCCCTTGGATGCCAGCTTCGGCATGCCCTTCGCGATGCCGTGAATGCCGCGCAGCACGCGCGCCACGCCTTCCTCAGACCAGAGGTCGGGTCTGTTGGTGTCAGCGGACTTCAGCTTGAGCGTATCACCATCAATACCTTCCAGCTCTGCCTTCGCGTACTCAAGGTCGTGTTCTTCAAACTTGCGCTTGGCCAGCTTCTCAATGTTTTTCAGCGACGCTTCGAATGATGGCATATCACACCTGCTCCTCAACGACTACAGACACCTTCGGTGTCATGAAACACGAATTCATATGATTTTTCATCAGTAAAGCACTTCCTTGTTGCGTATGAAATCAATGTTCTGACTGAACATCTCGCGGATGTCGCCCAGCCCCATTTTTATCATGGCCAGCCTGTCTATTCCTATACCCCAGGCTATGACAGGGACATCAATGCCGAGCGGCTTCAGCATCTCAGGCCTGAAGATGCCTGCACCCGCCACCTCCATCCAGCCGCGCTCGCCGTGGCATGCCAGCATCTCGACCGACGGCTCCGTGAATGGGAAGTAGCTTGGCACGAGCTTTATCTTGTCCGTGCCTGCGAATTCCCTGGCGAAGAGCCTGAGCAGGCCGACAAGGTGCCTGAAGTTCATCCCATCCTCTATCACGAACCCGCCGAGCTGGTTAAAGTCAGGTAGGTGGCTGGCATCTATGGCATCCGGCCTGAAGCAGCGCACCAGTTGGAAATACTTGCCTGGTATTTTCAAATCTCTGGAGGCCAGAATTCTGGGCGATATGGAGGTATCATGCGACCTTAGTATAAGCCTGTGCGCGTGGTTGGTGTCGTATGCATAGCCCCAGCCTTTGGAGCCGGCCACGCCTTTCTCATGGGCCTCTTTCACGGCGTTGACAACCGCCGAGTCGATATTGTCCGCGTATTTCGGGTCCTTGAGCTTGTAAACCCCGTGTATGTCGCGCGCCGAATGGAACTGCGGCATGTAGAGCGCGTCCATGTTCCAGAATTCGGTTTCTATTATCGGGCCGCGCATCTCCTCAAAACCCAAGGCCACCATCTTGCATTTCACCCAGTCGAGGAATGCCGTGTAGTGGTGCTTCTTTCCGGGGTAGATTGTCCTGCCAGCGGCTTCAACGTTGTAAGGCTTCAGCTTCACCTCGCGCCATTTGCCAGTTGTTATTAGCTCTTTCGACAGGTTGGTAACTTCTTTGCCGACGAGCCTCTGCGCCTGCTTTTCCAGCGTCATCCTGCTTTCCGAAACAAGGCGCCTGCTGGTGAGCAGTTCCAGGG
>CAZCTG010000057.1:0-5667 GCA_964501695.1 uncultured archaeon
CTCCTGCACGGAAAGCACGTGCTCTTCAAGCGTCCTTGCCTTGCCAGCCTCGTCCTCGGCCGCTTCCTGCCTGATTGAAAGTATGGCCCTGCCTTCGTACTTGAGCCTCAGCTCCCTGGCAAAGCTTCCATCCATGCCTGCGGGGAGCTTAATCCTTACCAGCGGCTTTTTTAGGTGCTTCTCGGAGAGGGCATTTTCGATGTTTCTGATTGCTTCCTCCCTGCTTCTTGGTTCGATTACAAAAACCCTGCGTTGTTTCTCCAGCTCCACGAATTCAATGCTGCCCTTTTTCGTGTCAAAGATGAAGAAGCCCCTCGGCTTGGTTGATTCCTTGCTGAGCTGGGTCGGCACCAGCGAGCCGGGGATGAGGAGCGGCTTCCCACCCTTCTCCGCTTTCCTTGACTCATGCAGATGGCCGCAGAGATAGAGGTCAAACCCCTTGGGTAGGTCATCAATACTCAACGCATGCTCTATCTTTTCGCACATGAACTCCCTGATGTTCTGGTGCAGCATGAATATGTTGTAGCAGCCCGGTTCGGGTCTGGGATTCCACTGCTTCAGCTCGGCTTCAGCGTACTGGTCGGGCACGCCTGACAAACCAAAAATAGCAACCTTCTCATTGTCCTTTTCAAAGACAACGCCGTTGCAGTGCAGGTGTATCGCAAAACCAGCCCTTTCCAGCGCCTGCACGGGATTCATCAGCTCCCTTGTCCTGCGCTCGTGTGTCCCATGAATCGTTACGATTGGTATTCCGGAGAGACATCTTTGCGATACGCCGCTTCCGTCCTTGCCCACGAACTTGATGAATTTTGCCCCGTTGCTGGACAGGGAAGGCTTTATCATGAGCTGCATGGCTTTCGCAAGTGTTTCCGTGCTCGGCACCCTTGTGTCGAACAGGTCGCCTGGCATCAGTATCATGTCGCAGCCCATGCTCCTTTCAAGGGCCTGCCCGACGGCATCATAGGCGTCCTGCTCAAGCTCGGTGCCCGCGCCGTAGCCGAGGTGGAAGTCACTCATGATTGCTATGCGCATAACATTATCACCCTGTCCCAATCATGTCTGCCAGACTTGCTGTTCAACCAACGCAATCCAAGTCCAGCATCAGACATGACAGCGATTTTCATGGAAATCAATTGAAAGATTGAAACGAAGGTTTATATTGAATAGCATCCAATAATAATTATGAAACTTGAGATAAACATAGGCAACCAGCAGCTAATGTTTCTGGTCATTTTCGTTGCAGCCATGGCCGTTGTCAGTATCGCGGGCGCATACAATCCCGACTTCGCGGGCGGCAATCCCGCAATAATGGGGCATTCTTCGGATGAAATCATGGTAAACCTGTCGGGAACCCCAACCAGTCTGCAGAATGCCGTTGACAGCAGGGCCAGAATAAAAACAGGGAGTTATGCTGGAGGGACTTCGCAGGAAATCGACGTGGGGTTTGCTCCTGATAATGTCATTATAGCATCTCTCGCAGGTGGTAATGTCCTGCCAGCTTTAAAGACAAAGGCAATGTCCGGCTCTTATGCCAGATATGCAGATGCTTATGCCGACAACCTCATAACATTAACGCAACGTGGCTTCATGCTTGAAGCAGGAAGCACAAGTAATGTTTATGTGAATTCGCCAAGTTATTCTTATTCATACACGGCAATGAAAGATGGCTGACGCAAAAGGCGCATCCAATCAGCAGACCTTCGCCTTCCTGCCTAGCGCCTCGCCGGGCAGTCCCTTCGGGAACCGCGCCCTCAGCACCCCCTTGCTGCCATGCGCATGCGTTATCTTCCCCTGAATAAGTTTTCCGGAAGTTGTTTTCCAGACAATGCGCCTGCCTATGTAGGCGCTTGCCTTGGACTTGCTGTCCGCGCCTTCCACTTCTATGAGCATCTGGTTCGTGCGCCTCGTCTTCCTTCCGCCCCTGTAACTCAGAATTATGGCATCAGCCGGTCTTGCATCTCCTTTTGGCTCTGCCTCGGCTTCCTTGGCTTTTGCCATCCTTTTCGCGGGCGTTTTCTTTTCGGCCATGCAATCATCCGTCGTCAAGTTTACTTCTATTAAGAAGGAAGGCTATATAAATAATATGGAATCCCATGCCAGGCACATGGAGCACGTCCTTTCGGGCAGGAAGGCCGCGCACAAGGACGTTTTTGAGGAAGTCGCGCACGCGATAGGCAACATCCCAATGGTGGAGTTGAAGAAAATAAACAACACTAAAGCGCGCATCTTCGCCAAGCTTGAGTTCATGAACCCGAGCGGCAGCATCAAGGACCGCATGGTTGCCCACATGCTTGACATGGCAGAGAAGCGCGGCGCCCTCAAGAAAGGCAGCAGCATCGTGGAGGCGACTAGCGGCAACACAGGCATATCGCTTGCCATGGCATGCGCCGCGAGGGGCTATAAATTCACCGCAGTCATGCCCGATTGCATGACAGGCGAGCGCGTCGCGATGATGAAGGCGTACGGCGCGAAGGTTGTTCTAACGCCCGGCCGGCAGGACATGAGGGGCGCGCTCAGGAAGGCCATGACGATTTCCGCGCGCACGGGTGCGTGGCATCCCAATCAGTTTGCGAACAGAGACAATACCGAGGTGCATAATCTGACCACAGGCAGGGAACTCATAAGCCAGATGCACGGAAACATCCATGCATTCGTTGCAGGCGTGGGAACAGGAGGCACGCTGATGGGCGTTGCGCAGGCGCTGAAGGAAAAGGGCATAAAGGCAAGGATAATAACCGTCGAGCCCGCGGAGTCGGCTGTCCTTAGCGGCGGCAAGCCGGGCAGGCACGATATCCAGGGAATAGGCGAAGGGTTTGTGCCAAGACTTGTGGACACAAAAATGATAGATGAAATAATAAGGGTAAAAAGCAAGGATGCGGAGGCAATGGCCGCGCGGCTGGCAAGGGAGGAAGGCCTGCTTTGCGGCATCTCGTCGGGCGCGAACATGCTCGCCGCTTTGCGTGTTGCAAGGAGGCTTGGGAGGGGTAGGCGCGTCGTGACCGTGCTGCCCGACAGAGGGGAGAGGTACTTAAGTCTGGGAATTTTTAATAAGTAAAGGATTTGAGCATGACGCTAAGATTTTACAACACATCAAGCAGGAAGAAAGAGATTTTCAAGCCAATTAAGGCGGGCGAGGTGCGCATGTACTCATGCGGGCCGACCGTGTATTCGCATGTGCACATCGGGAACCTCAGGGCGTTCGTCGTGTCGGACATCATCCGCCGCTACCTCAGATGGAAGGGCTATAGGCTGAAGCACGTGATGAACATCACCGACGTCGACGACAAGACAATCCGCGACTCGATGAAGGAAAGGATACCGCTGAAGCAACTGACGGAAAGGTATACCAAAGCGTTCTTTGAAGACATAGGCAGCCTAAACATAGAGCCCGCCGAGCATTGCCCGAAGGCGACCGAGCACATCAATGAGATGGTCGCACTTGTCCAGACGCTGATGAAGAAGGGCTATGCATACAGGGGCAAGGACGCGATATACTTCTCGATATCGAAGTTCAAGGATTACGGAAGGCTGGCGCATCTCAAGAAGGCGGACCTGAAGGCGGGCGCCCGCGTGAAGCAGGACGAATACGACAAGGAGCACGCGCGGGACTTCGCGCTCTGGAAATTCTGGGACGAGGCTGACGGGAGCGTTTTCTGGGACGCGCCCATCGGCAGGGGCAGGCCGGGCTGGCACGTGGAGTGCAGCGCCATGGGCATGAAATACCTCGGGCCTTCCCTTGATATCCATACGGGCGGCGTCGACCTGATATTTCCCCACCACCAGAACGAGATTGCGCAGAGCGAAGCGGCGACCGACAAGAAGTTCGTCAGGTATTGGCTGCATAACGAGCACCTACTCGTCAACGGGCAGAAGATGTCCAAGAGCGCCGGCAACTTCTACACCCTCCGCGACCTGCTGTCCAAGGGCCATGAACCCATGGCGATAAGATATCTCCTGCTGGCAACGCAATACAGGCAGAAGCTGAACCTGACGGAAGAGGGGCTGGAGGCCGCGCGGCAGGCCATCGGCAGGCTGCAGGATTTCACTTCAAGGGCCAAGAAAGGAGAGGACAGCAAAGGCATTGAAAGTTTGGTTGGGAAGGCGAGGAAGGAATTCGAGAATGTGATGGACAACGACCTCAACACCCCACTCGCGCTGTCGGTTGTATTTGATTTCATGCGCTACGCGAACCCGGAGGGGCCCGGCAAGGAAGCGCACAGGCTCATGCTGGATTTTGACAAGGTTCTTGGCCTGAGGCTTGGCGAATGTGGCGAATGGAGAAGAGCAGAAGATGCAGAACCCGAGATAAGGGAGCTGATTCTGGAAAGGGAACATTGCAGGGAAAGGAAGGACTGGAAGGAGGCCGACAACATAAGGAACAGGCTCAAGGCGATGGGCATAATAGTCGAGGATTCCAGGGACGGACCACAGTGGAAGAAGCTGTAACGAACACAATGCAATATACACAATTCAACTACGCAGAAACCCCTTTCACGGCCACGAGCCAGAATGCCACGACGAGAAGAATGGCGCCGCCCGCTATCACCATCCATATGCTGAAGTTGTAGTCCGAGCACGGCGCGTTGCTGTGAATTCCTCCGCAGCAGAAGCCGTCCATGTACGTGGTGTTCCCGCACACACAGTTCTCAGTTATGAGTTCGCTGGCGGGGCAGTCCGGCACGCTGTTGCAGTTGTTGTCTACCCTCGGGTTGCCTGGCTGGATGCCGCCCATGCAAACACCCGACCATTGGCCGTCCTTGCACGCCTCGATGCCTGGCGTGCAGGCGCCATTGGTCACGCCGCATTCCCTTGTTTCGCCGGGGCTGCAGCAGCTGATGCCTTCGTCTGCCTGTCCGTCGCAGTTATCGTCTATGCCGTTGCATTTTTCGGCGGAAGGCAGAGCGCCGTTGTAACAGCCGCATTTGGTTGATTCAGCGGAGCTGCCGCCGCCGATGTTGTCAACAATCCCGTCGCAGTTGTCATCCTTGCCGTTGCACGTTTCCTGCTTCGGCCCTACTGCATCCCTGCAGTCGCTCCACGCGCTGCCCATGCACGTCTGGTAGCCGGCCTTGCACTCCCCGATGTTGCTGCCGCACGGCCTCGTCTTGCCGCTCTCGCATGCGCAGCCCGGGACAAGTAAACCGCCCACGGTTTCCGTAGCTTCGTCTACCTGCCCGTCGCAGTCGTCATCCACGCCGTTGTCGCAGATTTCCTTGAGTTCGCCCGGCAGGTGGCTCGCTTTGCACGTTACATTGAGCCCGTCGGGCGTGCATATCCAAAAGCCGGCGCATGCGCTGCCGTTCCAGTTGTTGCACGGCATCCCGAGAATCTTGCCCGCGACGCTGAATCCCTCGTCTGTCTTGCCGTCGCAGTTGTCGTCCACGCCGTTGCAGGATTCAGGCACGCCGGGATGCATGCCGGCATCGGCGTCGTTGCAGTCCTTCCCGCCTTCGGCCGTGCTGCAGTAGCCGTCGCCGTCCGCGTCGCTGCACACGCTTATGCCGGACTGTTGCGAGCCAAGCATTATGCTGCCGTTGGTTATCCTCAGCTCGAGCGTGCTCGGACCCGGCGATGTCGGTACCTTGGCATTGGGAAATGACGAAAGGCTGATTCCGCCCTCGACTGAATAATTGGACGCAAGCTCGGTTGACATCGTGTAAGCACGGG
>CAZCTG010000058.1:0-5655 GCA_964501695.1 uncultured archaeon
CATGAAGGATGTTGAAAAGAGGCTGCAGCAGGAAACCAAGGCCGACGCATCGCTGAGGAAAGAGTTTGAGGCAGGGCTGAAGGAGATGAAGCTTACCAACAGGGACTCACAGGAGAAGCTGGCTATGGTCAAGGAGTTCATATCCAACGTGGAATCAAGGCTGGGCTCCGATGTCGAGAGCTTGGAGCGGCGCGTGGACAAGCTGTCCAAGATGCAGCAGAAGCAGGAGCTCGAAAGCTTATCGTCCAAGAAGAAAGTGAAGTGAAAGCCATGAAGAAGAAAATTGACGATCTGGACAGCGGCATAAGGAAGCTGATGGACAGCCTGCACGGTGAGGAAATAGAGGAGCGCGTGGAGGCAAAGTTCAACGAGCTGCGCAGCGAGCTGGAATCTAGGACAGGCACAGGAACTGACATCGCGCCGGTCATAGTCGGTTTGAGGGAGGCAAAGGAGAGGATATCCAGACTGGAGTCCGAAATCAACAGGATGGAGAACCTGCTGAGAAAGACGGAAGGAATAAGCAGGGACAAGCTGTGGTCGACGCTCCAGACGGAGATTGACAAGCTTTCATCGGAGCTGAAGGAGCAGGCCGCGAAGGACAGGGACAGGATAGAGGACATGCAGAGCCAGCTGTCGGGCGTGAAGGACATACTGAAGGAGCTGCGCGAAATACACAAGGCGGCGAAGGATTTCGACACCAAGGGCATGGCAAGGGACATGGAGTCGCTGAAGCAGAAGGTCGGCTGGCTTGAGCAGAACCAGACGCCAGCAAGCCTCGACGAGCTAAGGGAGCGGCTGGATGACATCGAGGCGCAGCTCAGGGGCTTCAAAAGAGGCTCGCCGCTGGTGATAGAGTAAATTATTATAAATCTGACTACCGCATTATACAAAATAAACAAGCGGTTTGTTTAAAAGGTGAGGTGTCAAATGAAAGCAGCGATAGGGGCATTCATTGTCGGCGTAATAGTCGGCATAGCGCTCGTGAAATACGTCCTGCCGATGCTCGGCATAGCGCTCCCGTTCTGATAGCGGTTTTTAATACAGCGTTTGAAGTTTATTCATGGGAATCCTTGGCATCTTTTCGAGGAAGAAGCGGGAGCCGGAAACAGCCATGCAGACAGATGCGCCCGGCAGAATGCACTACGCCGATGTTCCCGCGTGGCTGGACTCTGCGCTTTCCGCAAGGCTGGACAGCGTCAGCAGGAAGGCTTCGGACGCCTGCGCCGGCGTGATGGCCAAGAAAGAGTCGCTGAAAGCGAGGATAGAGACGCTCGGCAGGCAGAGCTTCGACCCGCAGGACAAGACCTACGCCAAGGTCAACATGGCCAAGAACACCTTCGTCAATAAGGCGCTGTCCGGGCTGAACGGCATAGCAAGGCCGCGCGAAGACAGCGATTACGACGGGCTCTGCGGCCTGCGCGACGGCGCGCTCTCGGCCCTGGACTCGATAAAGAAGGCGACGCCCAAGCAGGCCGTGCTGATTTCCAACTATTTCAAAAAGCAGTCGTCTGAAATGGTTGCAGGCATAAAGGAGCTGGAGTCGTCGGTTGCAGTATTGTCGCAGCTCATCGACGGCGATGCCAAGCTCCTCAAATCCGTCAAGGAGGCGAAGGACAATGCAGCCAGGCTTGCAGAGCTGGAAGTCGAGCGCAGGGTGGACGACATAAACCTTTCCAAGGCGTCCGTGTCCGAATACGCCATCGGCAACAGGATATCGGCCAAGCAGAAAGAGCTTGACGCGCTTCTGGATTCCGATGAATGGAAGGCCTATGCCGAATCGCTGGGAAGGCTCGCGGAGCTGGAGGCCCGCATGAAATCCGCGGAGCAGGACGCCAACAACAGGCTGTCGGTGCTGCGCAGGCCTATGAAGAAGCTGTCACATGACAGGAGGACGACCGGAATGCCTGGAAATCCGTTCAGGGAAATCGTGCTCGCGGGCGGCAGCATCGGGAGCATAGTGAGAACGCTCATGGACGCCGAAGCTGCGGGCGAGATTGCCTTGAAGCCAAGCGAGAGGGAAAAGATAATCGCGCTTGACGACGCTGGCATAGCCGGGCTGAAGGAATCCTACATGAAATCTGCTGATGAGCATGAGATGCTGAAGGCTTCAATCAACGCAGCCCTGCCCGAAAAGAAGAAGTCGGTCGAGGCGGAGATTGCAGGCCTCAAGTCCGACGGCATGCGGGCGAGAAGGGAAGTAGAGTTCATTGAGGAAAAGGTAAGGAGGAACAATGAAAAAAAGCAAAGGCAGCTTGAAGAAACCAGGAGAGCTGTTCAGGAAGCAGTTGGGAAGGATGTCAATATCACTCTGCAGAAGGGTTCTGGCAGCGCATGAGCTCTGCGACAACTGCCTTGGAAGGCAGTTCGCGCAGCTGAGCACAGGCATGACAAACGCGGAGCGCGGCAGGATAATACGCGACATTTTCGGCGAAGAAAAGGGCATCAGCCTCCAAGAAAAAAGAAACAGGAACAACCGGAAGGGCACGAAGGCAAAAGCCAAGACCAGCAATCCTTCTGGCGGGATTGATGCTTCGCCAAGAACAAGGTGCGACGTGTGCGGCGGCTTCTTTTCAGGCATCCAGAGGTGGGTTGACGAGGCGGCGGGCAAGCTGAAGCCCTACGAGTACTCCACATTTGCGGTAGGCACCAAGCCGGGCGCGGATATCGCAAGGAGGGAGGAAGGCCTTTGGGAGGAAATTGGAATAGAGCACTGCGAGCCGTTCAGGTCGGAGAGCAACCGCGAGTTCGGCAAGGCGCTCTGGGCGCGCATAAGAAAAACCGTCGACGAAGCCAGCCCCGACATTCTTGTGATCCTCGATTTGGGCGCGGGCAAGATAGAATTGGATGTTCGTTCCGTGTACGTCAAGGGTTCTTACAAAAAGCTCGTGCGCGGCATACCGCAGACCAAATGGGACAGGTATCCGGTCACGGTCGAGGACATCATCGCAAAGTCGTTCATGGAGAAGCTGAAAGGCAGAGGCCATTCGCTGCATTGCGCCGGGCGCGAGGACATAGACGCGCGCTGCCTTGACTGGAGGCCGTTCGTGCTGGAGATAGAGCAGCCCGTCAAGAGGAGCGTCAAGCTCAAGGAGATGGAGAAATCAATCAACAAGACAGGCAGGGTGGAGGTAAGCAAGCTGCGGTTCGCCGGGAGGGGCGACGTCTTGGCGGTCAAGGAGATGCGCCACGACAAGGGATACAGGATGTTAATTGAATTTGAGTCCCCTCCGAAGGAGGATAAACTGGCCCAGCTTGGCAGGCTTGTGGGGCCGATAATGCAGCAGACGCCGACGCGCGTCATGCACAGGAGGGCGGACCTGCTCAGGAAGCGTCATGTAAAGTCCATAAGATGGCGCAAACTCAGAGGCAGAAAATACGAAATCCGGATACGCGGCGATGCGGGGCTTTACGCCAAGGAGTTCGTGACAGGCGACGGGGGCAGGACGAAGCCGTCGGTGGCGGAGTTTCTGGGGGTTCCCGCCAAGATTCTGGAGCTTGACGTGGTCAAGATATATATCAAGCGGACGGGTGACGCACTCATAGGCAAACATTTAAAGCCTTGACAACCACCAATTATGCAAGTGACAACATGGTACTGACGTCATGGGGGTTCAGGAGGAAGACGCGCAGGAAGCTCAGCAAGGGCATGAGGGACAAGTTCACGTCAGAGCATTTCCTCAAGGAATTTAAGGCAGGGGACAAAGTAGTCATAAGGCAGGACGCTGCATCCCAGAAGGGGATGCCGTATCCAAGGTATCTTGGCAAGATAGGCACTGTCACCGGGATGCGCGGCGGCTCCTATGTCGTCGATGTCAGGACGGGCGGCAGCGTCAACGAGCTTCACGTGAGGCCCGAGCATCTCAAAAAGATATAGCCATCATCCGATGGCCAGAACACGAATTGAATGACATTGGCTATATTGGCGAATCAGACGGCTAGCAATTGGCTGAAGCCGTCTTGAACATAAATTGAGATAAACTAGGTGAGTAACAATGGAAATAAAGGAAGAAAAATACGTTTCATGGCATGGCGCCAAGAAGACGATGGAAAAGAAGGCCAAGGAATCCGAGCCAGGCTACGAGCAGAAGAACGCCTTGGAGCACCTGAAGAAGTTCTGCAAGCTCACGGACAAGGACGCGAAGGCGATGCAGTCCGAGCTCGAGGGCCTGGGCAAGCTCAAGGACAGGCAGGTCATAGCGGTCATGAACATGATGCCCAAGGACATGGACGAGCTGCGCGTGCTGTTCGCAAATGAGATTGTCTCCCTCACCGACGAGCAGAAAAAGGAGATACTGTCCGTCGTGAAGAAATACGCCTGATACCTCCGCTTCGTCAAGCTCGACAAAGGATGCTACTGGGTTGTCTGACAACCCAGGCATGTCCTGCCGAAGGCAGAGACAGACCGTTAACAAGAACAACGCGAAGAGTTTATAAGAAACGAAAACATCTTCTATGTGTGATGCTCATGTCAGACGAAAAACCGATAAAGAAGGACGAATGGGCGGTCGTGCTTGAGTTCCTTCAGCACGGCCTCCAGGGAATGGAACGCTCGCAGCCCGTGGCGCAGGTCGTGGGCGAGGACTACTTCTCCCTGCTCGAGGTCATAGTCAGGGAGGATGCCCAGCTCAAGCTGGAGGAGAGGCTGTACATAGGCGACGGCAAGCGCGACAAGGTGAAATACATACGCGGCAGGATAGAGCCGAAGGACCTGACGGCAGCGGCGAGGAACGAGCTGCCGGGCATGATAGACAAGATAATAAAGAACAAGCCGCAGAGGTTCGTGGACTTCTTCAACAAGTCGGGCCCGCTTTCGACGCGCATGCACAGCATGGAGCTGCTGCCGGGCGTGGGCAAGAAGCACCTGTGGGCCATAATCGAGGCGCGCAAGGAGAAGCCGTTCGAGAGCTTCGAGGACATAAAGAAGCGCGTGCCGCTGCTCCCCGACCCCGAGAAGCTGATAGTGAGGCGCGTGCTCGCGGAGCTGGAAGGCGCGGACAAGTACAAGATTTTCGTACTCAACGTGGATGCGCACAGGGACAGGCGCGAAGGCCATTCCGACTACAGCCGCGAACGGCGCGAGAGGTTCTGAGGCTGCTCTTGTGACGACTTCATAGTGACATAACCATGGGTTTATAAACCTTTCTGCCAATAATTGGCAAGTGATTATATGGCTATAGATACGACGGTCCAATCATACAAAGGTTTTGCCAGCCTTGAGAAGCCTGTTCGCATCTGGACGCTTGACGGAGAATACAATGCACCTAAGCTTATTGCTGAAGAGAAAACTCCGACAGGCATGGACATGCCGGAAACGCTATTGTTCCTTAAAAAACAAGAGCCGAAGCAAAGGTCGCACACTTCAGGTGAATGGTACCAGACTAGGCAAGCTCTTGAAAAAGCAAAACCAGAGGTAGAAAAAAGCATGATAACCGGCGCATATGAAAGGACTTCAACGCTGGTGGATTACGATCATGGTCTTCTCATACAAATCCCAGATACCGACGCAGAAGGCAATCTTGTAACAGAAGGGAATGGCATCATAAAAGGCAGGCATTTATGGGAGATGGCTTTGCCCAAGAAGTCTGGTTATGTAAAACAAATGCCAAAGGACTTGACAAAATTCTTCAACACCATATACGGCATGGAGGATGCAGC
>CAZCTG010000059.1:0-5443 GCA_964501695.1 uncultured archaeon
CGGCAGCCCAGCACGAGAGAGCCGAACCAGCCCGCGCGTTTGCCCGTGCCCCAAGTCGCGCCGATTATGGCGAGGTCGAGCGTTTCCATGACGGGCTTCACCTTCAGCCAGCCGCCCGCGACGCGCCTGCCGGGTTGGTATTTGGCGTCAAGGTTCTTTACAATCAGCCCTTCTTGGCTTGCTGCAAGCGACCGCCTGTAGAACGACTCCGCCTCCTTCAGGTCCTTTGTTTCGATGTGTTCGGCGAGCTGGAATTTGCCGCTGATTGGCTTTATGATGGATTTCAGCCTCTTCCACCTCTCGCGCAGCGGCTCGTCAAAAAGCTCTTTCCCGTCGAGATAGACGATGTCAAACAGGTTCACCTGTATCGGAATCTCCTTTGCCATCTTCTCGATGTCATATTTGCGCTTGATGCGCTGCGAGAGGAACTGGAATGGCATGGGCTTGCCCGTGCTTTTGTTGAAGCCGAGCATCTCGCCCTCGATTATGCATTCGTCGGCATGCACGGCCTTCGTAACCATGCCGTGCAGCTCGGGGAACTGCCTGGTTATGTTTTCCAGCCTTCTCGTGTAAAACCAGTATTTCTTGCCTTTGATGTGGATGACTATTCTTGCCCCGTCGTATTTGAATTCAAGCGCCGGATGCTCAAAGCTCTCTATCGCCTCCTTCATCCCCGGCGACCTTTCGGCCAGCAACACGTGGTATGGCTTGCCTACCTCGACCTTCACCTTCTCCAGCCCGCTGATGCCTTTGTCCCTCGCTATCTCCGCAATCTCGCCGTAGTCGGGCCGCAGAAACCATGCCCATTCGACAGAGCTAACGGCCTCCTTCGAGGCACGGGACTCCAATTCAGGCGTTTTTGCAGAAAGGAATGCCTTTGCAATCGCGTCGCGGAGTATGCCTTCGGCCACGCCAATCCTCAGGTCGCCCATCGTCGCCCTGACTATGTACTTCGCCTCGACGGGCTTTGCCGCGGAGACAAGCTCTGCTATGAGGCTGAACTTCCTTTCCTGCGAGCCCTTGCCCTCGATGGCCGCGGTCTTCTGCAGGTTTTCGAACACCCTCTTCACGGTGAGCGGCGTAGAAAGCAGCGTGCGCTGCTTCTTCTTTCCTGCCAGCTCCTCGGCCACGAGGCCGAAGTCCCCAATCCTGCTGAAGCGCTTCCTTATGTCTTCTGCATGGAAGCCCGTGGCCTGCGCGATTATCTTCTCCAGCGACTGCGCCGCCAGCCCGACCTCGCGCGCGTCGAAGGAAGGGAACACCCTGCCCTGCAGCAGCGTCGCGACCATGTACAGGTCGCCGCCTGACTTCTTCAGCAGATCGGCTATGATGTCAACCTTCTTCAGTTTAGAGGAGACCTTGCCAAGCTCCTCGCAAGCGTCTGCAAACTCTGAGAATTTCATAGGATACCACGTTGTGTTTTATATTCAGGGTTTGGATAATAATAACTATGCCGAAGAAGCGGGATGACCGCAGCCAGAGCGAGAACAGGACATTCCTTGCCATGGAGCGGACAATCCTGTCCAAGGAGCGCACGATACTGGCATTCGCCCAGACCGGCCTTGCTTTCATCGGTGTCGGCATAGTCGTGATTAATGTTTTCTTAACCAACGTCTGGTCTGTGCTTGTGGGCAGCATACTCGTGCTGATAGGCTTTGTCGAACTCCTTGAATCCTACAGGCGCCTGCTGAATTACCAGAAACGCATGCGCGAATTGCGCAAGACGCTGGGAAAATATGCGATTTAGCGCCCGCAATAAACAAACCGGCCGCGCAATCCCCCTTTTTTAGAAGTAATCTTGCTCATCCTTGTACTCATGCTTATGCGACCTCTCCCTGTTCCTGTCCTCCGGCAGCGTGCACACGTCTCCCGGCATATTGCTCACCAACTTTCTGGGCGATGCGCCTGCAACACCGATTGGATACTGCAGATGCATGTCAACCACCAAGCTCTCCGAAGCGCTACCCATCCATGCACCCTGAACATATCCATCCGTCGCGGGACTTGCTGAGTTCCTCGGAATATTCCCCGCACCTGTCGCAGATGCCACAAACGCTTCTCTCATGCGCGGTTTCTGTTATAGGCATTGCATGCGAGATTATGATTTCGCGGAAGTCCTCCTTCCTCATGCCGAAGGCGAACAGCCGCCTGAATCTCTTGGCAACCGCCTTGTCAATGCCGCTTAGCCAGTGGAACACCTCGTTCACGTAGCAGTATAGGCATACAGGCTCGCCGCCTGCATCATAAAGCGCACTGCGTCCAGAATCGGGGTGGGTGGCGCTGAATGTTCCAAGAAAGCGGGCATTCTCTTTTTCAAACAGCTCCTTCGTGGGTGATGGTAGCCATTTCGCAATGCCCTCTCCCATGTGGCGTATGCTTGCAAAGTTCGCTATCGGCTCTTTGCATAGCTGGCATATCTGCAGTTCCATACCAACCATCCCTCAGGTTGTTTTCTCCCATTTGAAACACTTTGCCCACTAGTGGGCAATATTTAGTTGTATCGATGATTTAAAAAGATTTATATCCTCCAAAACCTGCATTAAAGGATACATTTACTGTATGCCGTATTTTTAATGGCGTTTTTCATTAGATTTATATGAACAAAACTATGGACGAGATTTTTCCGGGCGTGTTCAGGTATGGAAAATCCCTGCTCACGGCGAACCCGCTGCCAGGCAGGAAATTGTTCACAGAGCAGCTTGTAAATATTGGGAACGCCGAATATAGGGTTTGGGACCCGAACAGGTCGAAGCCCGCCGCGGCGATTGCAAGGGGGCTGAAAGGTTTCCCGCTCAAAGCAGGGATGAAAATCCTTTATCTCGGCGTGGCATCCGGCCAGACGGCATCTTATTTCTCAAACATCATAGGTCCGGATGGGGTCATTTACGGCGTCGAAATATCCGAGCGCTGCTTTCGCGAACTGCTGCCCGCGGCGCGGGCGCTGGGCAACATCGTCCCGATACTGGCCGACGCAAGGAAGCCGGAAACCTATGCATGGATAGAGCACGTGGATGTGATAATGGAGGACGTCGCGACCAACGACCAGAGCGAGATAATGATACGCAACGCTGGGCGCTTCCTAAAGCCCGGCGGCCGCGCGATGATGGTGATAAAGTCCCGCAGCATCGACGTCACAAGGGAGCCGAAGGAAATTTACGGGCGCGAGCTTGAAAAGCTCTCCAGGCATTTCAAAATCATCCAGTCACTCGAGCTCGACCCTTATGAGCGCGACCATCTTTTCCTTCTGATGCGGAAGGGGAAATAGTTGGGGGTTTATTTTCTGAGTTCAGCCCTGAGCCTGTCCAGAAACTTTCCGTAGTCGCTTACCAATGCGCCCGCGGCCTTTACATGGCCTCCGCCGCTGCCTATGCCTTCGGCGCATTTCTTCACCATCTTCCCGAGGTTAACCATGCCTGACTGGCAGCGCAGCGAGAGCTTGAATTCATTCCCCGATTTTTTCTTTATCATGACAACGAAGTCTGGCAACATCTCGGAAAGGCGATTGGAAACGGCTGATGTGACGTTGAGCTTGCTTCTTATTTCATATACGACGAGTCCTGACTCGGGGTAAAGCTCCTTGCCGCCATCAAATCTGCCCATTATGGCATCGAACTCCTTCTTCACTGCCGCCTTCCATGACTTCAGCTCGCTGCTCCTTGAGAAATCCGCGAAGCCGTCCGCCATCATGAGGTATTTCAGCGCGGAAACCGCGCCGCTGAGGCCTTTCATTGTCACCGCCGCGGACAGCAGCTCAGAGCCCAGATTCATGTCCTTCCTGGGAATTTCGCAAGACTTCAGGAACGCCGCGCAGTCCTTCATGCCGTAGTCTCCGTAAACGCCGATGCACGAAATCCATTTGAATGGCGCGGGCTTGCGCTCCAGTTTCTCGAGCATCTTGTACACCATGCAGCTCGTGGGCAAGTAGACGTCCTTTTCAAGTTTTGGGTTGATGTGAAGTATCCCCCACCTGCCAAGGTCGCGCTCTGCGATATGATGGTCTATCACGACGATCCGCGCCTTCTTCTTCAGCAGCATCAGGCTCTCAAATTCCTGGTCGACCGGCAGGTCAAGGAAGATTATGGTTTCGGCGCCGCTCGAGAGCATGTTACCAACCGTCTTCTTGTCCAGCCTAGGGCCTTCGAGAGGCGCGAACTTCATCTTTGGAAAGAAATTCAGCAGCAGCGCCGCCGAGCATATGCCGTCAGCGTCGTGGTGGAACACGAGCAGCTTCTCGCCGTCGGCTTCGAGTATTTTTTCCAACTCCCTGATTTTTTTGTCGCCGTCCCACTTCATATCATTCACCATTTCAAATATCCCGAATTGAATGACTTGTTCTTCATTGTTTAAAAATGCATTTTTTATTCCATAGCACCATCAACTATCATGAACAAGGAAGAAAGAGCGTTCGCGCTGGAAACCGCGAGGTCCGCGGCCGAGCTTTTCGTGAAGAGCGGCAGTAAGTTCAAGCCCGAAAACTCGCCAAAATCTTTTGGCGAGAAGTGGGGATGCTTCGTGACACTGACCGAGGGCGGGAAGTTAAGGGGTTGCATCGGCTATCCCGAACCCGTGCTGCCGCTTGTCGAAGCGCTTGTCGAAGCCGCCATCGGCGCGTGCAGGGACCCGCGATTCCCGCCTCTGGATGCGTCAGAGCTGCCGAATATAAGGATTGAAGTTTCCGTGCTGACAAAGCCCAAGCCCATAAAACCAGAAAAAATCAAGGTCGGAGGTGATGGCTTGATTATCAAGCGAGGGTTTTATTCAGGCCTGCTGCTGCCGCAGGTGGCGACCGAATACGGCTGGGACAGGGAAGAATTCCTCAGCCATACCTGCGTAAAGGCCGGCTTGCATTCGGACGCGTGGAAGGAGAAGGGGACGGAAATATTGGCGTTCCAGGCAGAAGTCTTCGGAGAAAAACAGATTAAAAAATCCTGAACCCGAAGAACTTCTCGGCTTGTCATATCCTGCCCAAGCCGAGCATCCCCCTCGACGGCTTTATGCCTTCGTTCACGAGCAGGAACTTGACGGAGCCGTTTTCCTCCCTTGCCCTGTGCTTCACCAGCGTTGCTTTCCTTTCGGAAGTCTTGCCAGTCTTTTCGACGTGAACGATTGTCTTTGACCAGTACTTTATCGCGTCGCCCCCGACGATGTCATAACTGCCGTCATCCCAGCTCCTGAAAGCGTGCGCGGTCACCAGTACGGGTATGTTCTTCTCCTTTGCCATCTTTGACAGCAGCGACATCTGGCGCGACAGCGACCTGCTGGCGCCGAGAAGCACGTCCATCCTGCTTTTCCTGTCTTTGTTCTGTATACCGTCGGCGAGTTCCGCGTGCTCTATCCTGTAAAGCGCGACCGCAGTCTGGAGCACTATGTGGCCCGCGCCTCTTTTTTCGGTCATTCTCACCACGGCCTCCTGCTCCTGCAGGGGCCTGGGCGCAAGGCGCTC
>CAZCTG010000060.1:0-5400 GCA_964501695.1 uncultured archaeon
CCCCCGGCACTATTTCCCTCGAAGGCACTTCCTGCTCCCTGCCGTCCCTTATGACGGCTGACATGGAAAGCATCATCTTCTTGAGGGACTTGATGGCCCTCTCTGCCTTGTACTCCTGCGCGAACCCCACGAACACGACCAGCAGTATTATCGCGGAGATTGCATATGCCGTGACGGCCTTGCCTACAAAGAGTGATATCAGCATCGCCGCAAGAAGAAGGTATATCACGTAGTTCTTCCTGAACTGCCTGAGGATTATGTGAAACGGCGAAACGTGCACCAGCTCCCTGATTTCATTGAACCCGTATTGCTCCAGCCTTCTCTTCGCCTCCGCGCCTTTGAGCCCCGCCTCCCCCATACAAAGTTTTTGTCTTCAATCGTATTAATGCGAAAGGCAAACCGGCGGGCGGGGAACCAGACTCCGTGATTCGGGCGCCAAAGACTGCCCGGGACCGAAAGCTTTATAAAGAATAAGTATTCATAATGTAGTATTGAATATAAATTCATTAAGGAGGCGACAGATATGCCAGGATTTGACGGAACAGGACCTCTCGGATACGGCCCCATGACAGGCAGGGGGTTCGGGTCATGCGGCCTGGGAATGCGCAGGGGAATTGGCCGCGGAGGCGGCTCGTTCAGATTCGGACGTGGCTTCGGCCGCGGTTTCGGACGAGGCTTTGGAATGGGCTTCGGACTGAGATACGCCGAGCCCGTTGCGTTCACGGCGCAGGACGAGAGGAAGATACTTGAGGCTGAGCTTAGCCAGCTTGAAGCAGAGAAGCAGGCCATAGAGAAAAGGCTCAAGGAGATGAAATAATCTCCTTCTCTTTCATTTATTATAAGAAAGCAATTAAGATTCGGGTGATTGAATGTATTCAAAGGAAACTGAAAGCACGGACCTGAGGAAGGCAAGGCAAAGCTTAATCGAAGAGCTTGAAGCAGTAAACTGGTATGAGGCAAGAATCGAAGGCGTCAAAGACGAAGGCCTGAAGA
This sequence comes from uncultured archaeon, assembly GCA_964501695.1. Classification (GTDB taxonomy): domain Archaea; phylum Aenigmatarchaeota; class Aenigmatarchaeia; order QMZP01; family QMZP01; genus VGIZ01. The sequence continues at coordinate 994 of CAZCTG010000060.1, forward strand.
AGGTTCTTGAGCACAACAGGGACGAAGAGAAGGAGCACATAGCCATGCTCCTGGAATGGATAAGGAAGAACGACCTGTCCCAGGACAAAGCCTTCAAGGAGCATGACTGAAATGCCGAGACCAAGGACGTTCAGGCGCGTGATGTTTCGTCCGGACGTCACATATTTCAAGCCGCGCGGAATACCGCTTGCTTCGCTGGAAGATGTCATACTCAACGTTGATGAGTTTGAGGCCGTAAGGCTGAAGGACCTTGAGGGGCTGGAACAGGAAGAATGCGCCAAAAAAATGGGAATATCCCAGCCAACGTTCCACAGGATGGTGCTCACCGCGAGAAGGAAGATTGCTGAAGCCATGGTGGAAGGGAAGGCGATAAAGATAGAAGGAGGCAGCTTCAGAATGGCAACGCAGGAAGAAAGGGGCAGGTTCGGTAGAAGGCGGGGCAATGCGGCAGGCCCCGGCGGCTTCTGCATCTGCCCGAAATGCAGGCATAAGGAACCTCACGTTACAGGCGAACCGTGTTATACCAGAAAATGCCCGAGATGCGGGAGAATGATGGCGAGGGAGGGGATTGGATGAGGGTTGCGATAGCTTCGGAGGGCAAAGATGCCAGCAGTGTGGTGAGTGGTGTGTTTGGAAGGTGCAGGTATTTCGTAATGGCCAGCATCGAAGATGGCAGGATTGAGTTTCTGGAGGCAGCCGAGAACAAAGCATCAGAACAGGCGGGAAAGGCGGGCATAGCCGCGGCCCAGCTGATGGCAGAGAAAGGCGCCAAAGCCGTCATCTCGGGCGAGATTGGCCCGCGCGCCATGGATGTCTTAAGGCAGTTCGGAATCAAGGCCTACAGGGGAAGCGGCACTGTAAAGGATTGCCTTGATGACTTCACGAAGGGAAAGCTTGGCAGGATTGAATGAGGAGTGATTATGATTATAGTCATACCCACAAACGGAAACAAGGGTCTGGAAGAGGAAACCGCGGAGCATTTCGGCAGGTGCAATACCTACACTTTCATTGATGAAAGCGGCAAGGTTGTTGAAATAATAGACAACACAAGCGGGCACATGGGCGGCACGGGCCTGCCGCCCGAGCTGATGAAGGAGCATGGCGCAAACATACTGCTGTGCAAAAGCCTCGGGCCAAGGGCCTTGGATATATGCAAGCGGCTGGGGATTGAGGTATATGTCTGCCGGGAGGGTAGCGTCAGAGGCATGTTTGAATCATGGAAGCTCAACAGGGCGAAGAAGGCAACGCTTGATGACATATGCGAGGAGCATGGGGGATGAAGGGAATCTATATCCTGGTAATAACTTTTTCTGGGGATGTTGTGGAGGATATCGGTTCGTTGGGCAGGATGAGATTTGCCAAGGGGTTGTATGCTTATGTCGGGTCCGCACAAAACAGCATAGAAAAGAGGGTCAGAAGGCACCGATCGAAAAACAAAAAGGTGTTCTGGCATATTGACCGCCTGCTTGGAAACAGACCTGCAAAGATTACGAAGGTGATCTACAAAAAATCAGACAAGCAGGAGGAATGCAACATGGCAGAAAGACTACGCAAAACATGCGCGCCAGTTCCTCATTTCGGCTGCTCTGATTGCAAATGTAATTCGCATCTTTTCAAAATCAGGAACTTAAGCGATATTTCCAGCCTTGGAGTGAAAGAGTTATGAAAATAACGGTAACGGGCGGAAAAGGCGGGACGGGCAAGTCCATGGTAGCGACGTCGCTTGCCGTGGAGTTCGCCAAGAAAAGCAAGACCATGCTTGTCGACGCTGATGCGGAATGCCCCAACGACCACCTGCTTCTTTCCGTAAATCTCAGGAAGCATTCGACTGTCTATCAGCCAATACCGAAGTTCAACCTGAAAAAATGCGTGAAATGCGGCAAATGCGCATCCGTCTGCAAGCAGAACGCCATCGCTTTTGCCGAAGGGATGTATCCGGCTTTCGTGAGGGATGTCTGCATAGGCTGCAAGGCATGCATCGTGGCATGCCGCAACGGCGCGATATCCGAGACAAAAAAGGAGATAGGCACGATATGCACAGGAAAAAATTACAACGTGAAGCTCGTGTCCTGTGAGCTCAAGCTGGGCGAACTTGCATCAGGCGAGGTCGTCGCCGCTGTAAGGAGGGCGTCAGACAAGATAGGCGAAAGTGAAAGGAGTGAAGTAATGATTATAGACTCTGCCGCAGGCATCGGCTGCCCTGTGATAGCTTCGATTACCGGAACGGATTACGTGGTTGCCGTGACCGAGCCCACCCCATCCGCCCTGCATGACCTGAAGAGGATTCTGTATCTGGCAGGGCATTTCGGCATCATTCATGGAATAGTGATAAACAAATACGATTTGGAAGGCAACTTTTGCGCAGAGATAGAGAAGTTCGCAAGGAAGGAAGGAATTGCCGTAATAGGTAAGCTGCCCTACAGCAAGGATTTCATCAAATCCGCAATAAAGATGAAACCCGTGTCCGAGATAAACCCAAAATACGCGAAAACGTTCAGGAAAATCGCTGAAACGATAGATTACGAGGTGAATCATGAGAAAGCTTGAGACGGCTTGCATGCTGGTTCTATAAGATTATCGGCATTTTACGAGAGTTGCAAGCAGCTTCTGCAAATCCTCAGGCAAAAACAGAAATACTTATGAGATTATTCGGTGTGTTATCCTCGAAGGTTTTTACAGGATCTCCAAAGAGCTTCCGCTAAAACCTTCAGCAAAAACTAGATATACTTATGAGATGATGGTTGGTGGGTTATCCTATTGGTCCAAGCTGTTCCTCCGTGCAAGCTTCTTTTCCTCAAGGTTTTCTTGAGAAAGCGGAAGCTTCTGCAAAGAAAAGCTTGTTTGACAAGGACAGTGTCGGGGGTTGGTGACAGTAGGCTGAATGCCTCGTGACCTAAGCACTTACACCTCTGTTCCATCAAACCCGTCGTCTACGGGACCCTCCTCTCCGCGCCGACATTGCTGCCAGTTTGGAGAACGGCCGACTATTTTTAGGGACGGCTTCACGCTTAGTTAAGCGGCGATTTGGACATTTTTGGTTAAAACATCAGTCCCGAAAACTGGAAGCTTATCATCTGCTGCTTAAGATCTTTCAAGCCCAAGCATGCAAGAATCTATTCAGCTCTTGGATGATGCTGCACCAATGACCGAAGCCCAAAACTCCAATGCTTTCAGCGTTTATCCGTTATTGCATAGCTACCCAGCAATGCCAATGACAACTGGTACGCCAGAGGCAACGGCACCCTGTTCCTTTCGTACTATAGGTACCTTCCCCTCAGTCAGCCCGCACCCTCAGCAGATAAAGACCATACTGGCTCGCACCGTATTTAACCCAGCTAACGTGGCTCTTTAATGAGTGAACACCTCCACCCTTGCACGCTTACAGGCCCTTCGCGTTGTTCATGTCAACAAGTTGACATGACATGCCTGCTTCCTTTGGGAAGCAGTGCATTTCCGTAAACGCTTTTGCACATATTGCACTGAAAAGGGTTTGCTGCACGCACAGGATGAGCCGAGCCGACGGCGGAGAAGCAATGTACGAGGTCGATATGTTCAACCGTTACGGAATTTCCGTAAACGCTTTTACGCGAAGCGTAAAAGGGTTTATGAACTCTCGCCCGCCACGACTCCATTATAGGGTTCTGCATAGATTGCTCCATGCAGAAAATCCCCGTGGTAACTTTTCTGTCAGAACAGAATCCCAATTAAAGGATTACTGTGGATCGCTAGACCGCGCTTTCGCGTTAGGACCACTTGCTGTCAAAGGTCCTATCAGGCTTTCTTTTGCTCTTGCGCTCTTCTTCCGATTAACAGGAACTCTTTTCCGTGAACGCTTTTGCAACTAAAGCATGGAAAAGTGTTCATTCTGACCGGAATGAGAAAACCTTTGGGCACTTCCGATACCTTGCCGGAAGTGTACCTTTGGGCGCGAATAGAAATATTTCTAGGCGCGTGCCCCAGCCAAACTGCCCATCTGTCGCTGTTTCCCATTCTCCACAAGCTAACCAACAACCTGACTGCTGCAGGTCTTTGACCTGCAGATGTCACCAAGTTGGCAGGCCCGTTTAAGAGATAAGCAATACAGAAACAGCAGAGTAGTGTTACACTTTCGCATCAGGCCAAACCGAAGTCGGGCCGTCACAGCTCCTACCTACGCTATGCAGTTATCTCCGTATTACAACAACAGACTGCAGTAAAGATCAACGGGGTCTTCGAGTCCCAGACTGGCAGCAACTGATTGAGCCAGTCGGAATTTCTCGTCCCGCTGAGGGTCTCCTGAGTATGCACAGGACCAGTTCATTTCACCAGGTACCAAACCGGGACAGTTGGAATCTCGTTTAGCCGTTGAAGCAGGTCGACATTTAATCGACAAGGGATTACGCTACCTTAAGACGGTCAGAGTTACCG
>CAZCTG010000061.1:0-4989 GCA_964501695.1 uncultured archaeon
GACATTGACATAGGCATCTGCGGTGAGCACGGCGGCGACCCCGCCTCTGTCGAGTTCTGCCACAGGATTGGGCTGAGCAACGTGAGCTGCTCGCCTTACAGGGTGCCTATAGCGAGGCTTGCGGCCGCGCAAGCGGCAATAAAGGAACAGAAGAAGTAATTTTTCTGCTCAGAAAGCTTTATATACTGCAAATTGTAATAATAAAATACATTTTAGAATTAAAGGTGGTTTTATGGAGGTTTCAATAACGAGGATGTCGGAGAACGGGCAGGTAGTCATACCATCCGAGATAAGGAAGGATGCGGGAATCGAACCAAGGACTAAGTTTTTGGTGTTCAATGCTGATGGTGACATACTGCTGAAGCCTATACAGGAAAAGGCGCTTATGGAGGAGTTTGACCTCATGAAAAACATGGAAGAAGGCGAGCGCGACATAAAGGAAGGCAGGTTCGTCAAAGGCAACACAAAAATGTCTGCCAAAGAGATAGTAGACCTTTTGCTGGGCGGTTAGATGGAAGTCCTGTTTTCGGAAAGGTTCAGGATAGAATTCAAGAGGATAAGAGACAAGTCGCAACTTCTAAGGATAGCGAAGGCTGTCAAGAAGCTTGAAACCATGCCAGAATGCGGCAAGCCGTTGACACATGACATGAAGGGCCACCGTAGGCTTGTCATAGCGCCATTCAGGCTCATATACAGGATTGAAAATGGCAAGGTTCTGGTTGTTTGTTTTGACCACAGGAAGACAGTATACGGGTAATCCGCTTATTAATTTTCCCTCCAAAAACACCCAATGGCAGACCAGGAACTCGTCAACTACATAAAGAGGCGCCTTTCAAACGGGGACGGCAAGGTCGCCATAACCAAGGCGCTCGCCGAGGTCGGATGGCCCGCGGCGGACATCGATGAAGCATTCTTCTTCCTAAATCAGGAAGGCGAATACGCCATAGGGAACGAGGGCAAGGTAACGCAAAATGAAGGCCATAAGGCCAGCAAGCCGAAAGAAATACTCATAATAAGCGTATCACTATTGGCGCTGGCTGCAGTTGTTTATGCGCTGCACTTGATGGGGATTTTCTGACTGCAATCTGATGGGCCCGGAGTGACATTCGGCTCTGCCTGATGTGCCTGCTGCATGCAAATACCGGCAGTGCAATCGAACACTCAACCTTCCGGTCCGAAGCCGGACGCTCTGTCCTATTGAGCTACGGGCCCATTACAGCATTTATTGGTCTTTCAACCTTTAATCAGCCACGGCCTGAAAGCCCTGAACGGTTGGGTTTATATGTTTTTTGCTCCAATTAAATGCATGAGCACTGCGATTGCAACTGATGTTGATGGCAGAATTGAAGCTCTAAAAAAGGTCGGTGTTGAAGCGGTTGGATTATTTGACTCTTATCTTCTTTTTCCCAAACCCATTTCAGATTCTTATCCCAGAATTCCTGGCTTGGATTTTCCCAAAATTATTGGTATTATGCATGGAAATGGTGAATTCGAGCCCCGTCATTGCTACGAGCCTGTCATAGCGAGAATTCATGAACAAATCAAAACAGAGTTAGGAAAAATACAATTGTAATAGCAGAACATTCAACTTCTCGTCAGCGTTATCAAACATTCCTCCATCCGGCCTATCTTCTCGACCCTGTTCCTTGTGCACTGCCGCACGCCGAGAATCTCTATTCCCTCAAGCGAGAATCCTTCCTTCTCGGCAAGCTGCGGCATCAGGGCGTCAACGTGGACAACACCCTCCGGCAGGCAGCCGTCGCCCACGACGATGAAGAGCTTTGCGCCGGGTTTGCAGGCGCGTCTGAGATTTTTGAGAACCTGCCTCATATCGGTGAAATACGCGTTGGCTATATCAGGCAAGCCTTCAAAAACAATCTCCGGCTCGGTATCCAGCCCTATGAAAGCGCGCATGCCGCGTTTTTCGATTGGCTGGCCGAAGAAGAGCGCCTCTTCGACGGAATAGATTTTTGTGTACTCAATCTTGTTGAGGTAGGGCGGCGACGTGATGACAAGGTCTATGAACTCGGAATCAATCTTCAGGCTGCGCGCGTCGCCTTCCTCTATGAAAGTCTGGCAAGGAACGAACTTCGCCTGCATCAATTGCAAGTCCTTCAACATTTTCCAAAGCGTCCTGATGTAGAACTTCCTGAACACAGGGACAGGCTTCTTTCTCACCTTCAGCACCGCGCCGTCCTTGTACATCCATGAGCATCGCGTCGTGCTGGTTATAAGTCCCAGCTTGACGAAGTCCAGCACCTTGCCTTCAAAATTCTCAAGCTCTTGGCGGAAAAACAAGATGTCCTCCAGTGTGTGCGGGTTGAAGTATTGGCGCACGTTGCTTGGCAACTGCCTGATGTCCTGCCTCCGGAATTTTGACTTCTGCAGCCGCTTTATCGCGGTCTTCAGTTCTTCAGTGTCATAGTCATGCGTCTTTGCCCTCGCGGCAAGCACGGCAAGCGGGCTCACGTCAAACCCGTAGCTGTCGATGCCGCGTTCCTTGCAGGCGAGATTCGTCGTGCCCACACCGCAGAACGGGTCGAGCACATTCACCGATGCGCCTGAATTCGTGTCCCATGCCGGCGAATGCCGGCTGTCGGTATGTCTATCAAGCAACATCATCACAAGCTCCCTGCTGAAGCCTTCCTTGAAGTAGAACCAGTTGTACATGGGCAGTTCCTTGTTGGGCGTGAACGTGGCGAGGTGTGAAGTGGGTGTTTTCATAAAAATGATAGTGGGTTCATAGCTTTATATCAACAGCTTCCCGAAATCTAGATAATGCTCGGCAATCTTCTGCTTCATGTGGCTATTTCTGCCCAGTCTTTTTCTTATTCCAGCTATGCGCTCGCTATTTCCAAATATATCATTGCAGACTTGGCATCCATGACATTTTTCCAGACCGGCAATGGAATAAGAAAGGTCGTCCAACCTTGCAAGGTAGTAAAGAAAACGCGCCCCGCCTACCTGGAAAGCCCAATACACGGGGTCTTCCTGAATCTTGGATATTATATCAGTTATGCTGTCTCTGAGTATGCTGCCTTTTATCCGGCTTTCCTTTATGCAGCTGCCAGATGTTCCATAAGCAGCATCTCCCTTATGGTCAATATGAATGCGCGTGCCTTCGTCGGGATAAAACACCATCTTTTCAGGAACCATAGTCTTTGGCCTTTCTCCAGACTTCATTAAAAAGCTGATACCTTTGCCGCTAGGCCTTATAGTACCCCCTGATATCTCTATGGTGCCTATTCTGCCATCTCCGGTTTCTATTAAGACTACATTCTCTTTTTGAATGAAGGATTCTGTCGAAAAATAATTCTGAAGTGTCTTTATCAGCTTTGACGCGGCCTGTATTCCATTTTTTCCGCCGCCCCATGTGAAATAAAGCTGTACATAATCACGTACATCATCAAGCCCGAAAAAGTCATGAAAAACTTCCAATATGCGCGGGGAAGCTTTAATTGTTTCCAGAGGATAAGCGTCATTCTGGCTGAGCGTAAAACGCGTGTGGCCTTTCCTTCCTTTTACGTGGTTGGAAGGCACATCATCAAAACTCAGGCCATTCTTCTTGAAAAAGCTGGCCCATTTTTTCAATGATTCATGGCTGTATGCGAATGTGGAGTTCGTGATTACATTGAGAGGTATGCCGCTTCCTATGAACTGACTGAGAAAATACTTGTTTTCATCCATTATAGGTTCGCCGTCAGAAAGCGTTATGCCATCAATGCCATAGTCCTTTGCTGCATTCACTGTTATGTCCACAACTTCCTTTGAAGGTACTTCCTTGAAGTGCGGCCCATAATCGCCGTAGCAATGCGAGCAATTCAACGTGCATTTTGGGCCTGCTTGCATTAGCATGGTGTTGTATAGAGGATTGTCTAGTTGTGCATTGATGTAATCATCATCAAATTGTATTTTTGGTTTTTTTGTCGCGGCTTCTATGATTTTTATGTATGAATTGGCGTCCATGGAATGGCTTGAGAAATAAAGCTTATAAGAAGAACAGTCGAATCTGGCTATCCAAGAATCTTTAATATGACCTTCCTTATTTCGTCGGCGCCAGCCTTGCCGCGCGTCTCGCGCATGCACTGGCCCACGAGGAAGTGCAGAGCCTTCTCCTCGCCTTTCTTGTAGTCATCGACGGCTTTTTTGTTTGACGCCAAGACTTTCTTGACAACGGCTTCGACGTCAATCCCGCCCAACTCAAGATTGTGTTTCTTAATAATTGTTGCGGTGCTTATGGCAGGCTTATGTTCTTCAATCAAGAATCTGATTACCAGTTCTGCATTGCGTTTCGTTAACTTACCAGATTCAACCATCTCAAGCAAATCAATCATCTGATTGGCTGTGATGCCTGAGTGCGCGAAGGACAGGTTGTTGTAATTCAGCGTCTTCTTGAGATATCCCGCTATCCATGAGCCTGCCGTCTTCGGGCTTGTTTTTTTCGACACCTCGTCGAAGAGGTTTGCAAGCTCAAGCTCGGTGACTATGCTTTCCGCAATCTCTCTGTTTATGCCGTATGACTTCACGAACCTCGCCATCTTCTCGTCGGGAAGCTCGGGAAGTCTTTTCTTTGCATCCGATATTTGTTTTTGTGTTATCTCAATCTTCGTGAGGTCGGGCTCGAAGATGTAGCCATAGTCCTCTTCCGTCTCCTTGCCGCGCAGGCTTTCGGTCGCGCCCGAGGCGGGGTTCCACATCCTCGTCTCGCGCCTTACGTTACCGCCTGCCGCCACGACTTCCTTCTGCCTCGCTATCTCGAAGTCAAGCGCCTTCTCAATGTCCCTGCTGCCCGTTATGTTCTTTACCTCGACGCGCCCGCCGCCCATCGAGATGTTGGCGTCGGTCTTCATCACGGCTTTCGTGACAGGACTGTATATGCCGAGGTATTCAAAATTGGCCTCGAGCTTCTGCCGGTACTCCCTCGCCGTCGACGGCGATTCAAAATCAGGCTCTGTCACGATTTCCAGAAGAGGGATTCCAGCCCTGTTG
>CAZCTG010000062.1:0-4924 GCA_964501695.1 uncultured archaeon
GACCTTGAGCCCGTGTTGCCTTCCGCGTTTATCCAGATGTCCTTTATGCCCGCGAGCTTAGCAATTTTCCTGACGGCCTCACACCCTACTATGCCCACGCCCTTGGGCGCAGGGATGAGCGTGACTTTCACAGAGCCTTCCTTTGCCTGGCTCCTGAACGGGATGGAATGCGCCCCCCCGCAGCCGCATTCCCAGCTGCCGCAGCCGCGCCTGACTATTATGACGTTCATCCTGGCCTGCTTTTCCGCTTTCTCGATTGCAGTTCTGTTCTCCTTTGACTTGGCGACGCCGAGTCCGAGTATGCCATCCTCGTTGCCGGCCGCCACCATGGCGGAAAGCTTGAACCTCCTGCCTGACTTGTGCATGCGGGCGGTCCTCTTCGTGGCCGTCCTCCGCGTGCCGCCGCCCTTGCCAGGGCTGCCGCCGATGTAGACCATCTCGGAGCGTATGTTCGGGATAAGCGCGTCGACTATCTCCGGCTCGAGTATAACCTCGCCCTTCTCGAGGATTTCCCTTATGTCCTTCACCTCTCCCTTGGCAACGTCCTCGCCGAGCTTGGTCTTCGGCATCCATTCCTTCTTCTCCTCAAATTCCCTTCTCGGCCTGCGTTCGCGTCTTCTTCTCATATTGTGCCTCTTACCAGCCGCTTGACCAACTAACCGCTTTATCTGCTTGTTGAATGCGGTAATTTCTTCTTGGTCAAACTTATGTCAATCTCCCTTGTACCTTCTGCGCTTCTCTATTACCTTGAACTTCTGCATGACGTCTTTCGCGCCCCTGTAATTATCGCTGTAAGATTTTAGAATGTATTGCCACGAACGGCTTAAATACTCGAAATGCGCGGCCTTCAGCGCCTCGTAAAGCAGGTAGAGGTCGACTGCCTGGTCTTCTGCCTTCTTCGAGAACCTGCCGAGCCCGAAATCAATGACGTAAAGCTTGTCGCCCTTCAGCAACATGTTGCTTGTCGTGAAGTCCCCATGGCATATGCCCGCGCCATGCATCTTGGCCAGCGATTCCCCAATCAACAGGCAGGTGATGTCCCTTTCCTTCTCATCCATTCTATTGAGCGCGTCCTTGACGCGCCTGCCATCGATGAACTCCATTTTCAAAACATTTCCAGAAACCCCCGCGACCCTCGGAACGTCAATGCCCGCGCGGCTGGCCATGTCCAGCAGCCTAGACTCGCCGCGCGTGCGCAGCCTCCTAATCTTCGCGTCGAGCTCGGGTAGGCGATAGCCCTTCTTCACCCTGTCCTTTGCGAGCTCTTCCCCATCCCTAAATAAAACAGCTTCCGCGCCCTGCTGGATGATTTCGCGTCCCATAATCTTAATATGAGAACGCAATAATAATTGAACTTTACAAGCGTTCTCATAGCTACCAGATTGCTATTCCTGCAATCTGGTATAAACTTTGCGCTGGTTTTAAAAAGTCTGTGGCCATCCAATTCTCATGAAAAGGGCAATCTACGCGTTTTCAGGGGACCCGATAACGTACGGGCACATGGACATCATCAAGAGGGCGGCAGGCGTGTTTGACGAGGTGGTCGTAGCCATAGGCTCCAACCCGGACAAAAAATATACCTTCACGCTGGACGAACGCACGGACATGGCGCGCAGGTCGCTTGCCAGCATACCCAACGCGAGGGTTGTATCCTTCAGGGGGCTTCTGGTTGATTACGCCTATGAAAACAACATACCGGTCATTGTAAAAGGGGTGAGAAGCTCCGCGGATTTCGATTATGAGAACGTTCTCCATCAGGTCGGGGCGAGCCAGAAATTAGGCATAGACACGCTCATATTGCTCGCGGACCCGAAGCTTGCCCATATCAGCTCAAGCGCGGCGAAGGCTATACAAAAGGAACAGGGCCTGATACACGAATATGTGCCGCTGTACGTGAAGCAGCGCGTGGAGGAAAGGATATCCGGACAGTATATAATAGGCGTCACTGGGGAACCAGGGGCAGGAAAATCGTTTGTATGCGAGAAATTCAGGGAAATCGGCGAAGCCCGCGGCATACCTGTGCACAACATAGAGCTGGACCGCATAGGCCACCAGATACTGGAGGATTTGAGCGAGCCCAGATACGAAGAGGTGAGAAGCGAGATAGTCCGGGCGTTCGGCAGCGGCGTGGGGCTGTCCGGCGGAGGCATAGACAGGAAGGCGCTTGGCGAAATGGTCTTCAATGATTCGGGGCGTTTGGAAGAGCTGAACAGGATAATGTATACGCCGCTGCTTGTCAGGCTGAGAAAGGAGCTGTACGGAAAGAAGGGGCTTATACTGTTCAATTCTGCATTGATTGCGGAATCCGACATGGCCTACCTGTGCAACAACAACGCGGTTCTTGTGAGCACGGACAGGCCCAGCCAGGAAAAAACCTTGGCGGAAAGGGGGCTTGAACCCGGGCAGATAGCGAGAAGGCTGGCCAGCCAGCATTCATGCGCAAGGAAGATGGAAAAGCTTTCAAGGGCCGTTGAATCAAGCAAACAGGGTAAGGTATGGACAATCCACAACCCGGTCTCCGCCAGCCCGAGCGATATCAGGAAAATCTTTGATGACATGACGGGTGAGTTGGGAATCAAGACAGAGAAACAACACCATGCCTGAAGCAGAGGCAACTCTTCTTTGCAGCCGGGCCTGTTTTTTAAGCCAGTTGCGCCAATTTAGCTTATGGCAGCAGGGAAAACCGCGAAAGAAGAAAAGGTTGAAGCGGGCATGACAACGCCCAAGAGCCGGTTCTCGGAGTGGTTTTCCGAGGTGCTGGCGAAGGCGGAACTTGCAGACCTGCGCTACAATGTCAAGGGCTTCCTCGTGCACAGGCCGTGGTCTGTCCTTTGCATGAAGGAGATGTACAGGCTTTACGAGGCAGAGCTTGAGAGGAAGTGCCACCTACCTGTCTGGTTCCCCGCGGTCATACCCCAATCCAATTTCAAGAAGGAGGCCGAGCATGTCAAGGGCTTCGCGCCCGACGTGTTCTGGATTTCCGAGACAGGCGGCGGAAGCAGGCTGCCCGAGAGGCTGGCGCTGCGGCCGACTTCGGAAACCGCGATGTACACGATGTATTCCATCTGGCTGCGCAGCTGGCGCGACCTTCCGATGAAGCTCTACCAGAGCTGCCAGGTCTGGCGCTACGAAACGAAGGCGACAAGGCCGTTCATACGGGGCAGGGAGTTCTGGTGGATAGAGGCGCACGACGTCTTCGCGACGGAAAAGGAGGCGGTCACTCAGGTCCTTGAGGACATGGACACAACGGAAAAGGTCATGCACCAGGAATTCGGCATACCGTTCATGTTTTTCAGGCGCCCTGCCTGGGACACGTTCCCCGGCGCAGTACATACCTATGCAGCAGACACGCTGATGCCTGACGGCAGGGCGCTGCAACAGCCGAGCACGCACCTGCTGGGCCAGAACTTCTCAAAGCCGTTCAACATCACGTTCAAGGGCAAGTCAGGCAGGGACAGGCATGCATGGCAGACCTGCCACGGCCCGTGCATCTGGCGCATGGTTTCCAGCATAGTCGCGATTCACGGCGATGACAAGGGGCTGAGGTTCCCGTTCAACATCGCGCCGATGCAGGCCGTCATAATACCCATAGGGGGGGCAAAAAAGGAGGCCGAGAGCCTGAGGAATCATCTTGCGGCCGAAGGCCTGCGTGCCATGGTTGACGCCAGCGACAGCACGCCGGGCTGGAAATTCAACCAGTGGGAGATGAAGGGCGTGCCAATCCGCATAGAGCTTGGGCCGAAGGAGCTGAAGGAAGGTGTCGTCACACTCGCCAGAAGGGACATGGGAGAGAAGAAGAGGGTACCTATGAAAGATGTCTGCTCCAAAATTCTTGATGCAGGTGCTTCCATCACCAAAAACCTCATAAAGCAGGCCGACGACTGGTTCTTCAAGGACCACATGCACGAGGCAAGGGACATGAAGGAACTCGAAGCCGGGCTTAAGAAGGGCGGCTTCGTGCGCGCGCCGTTCTGCTCGGACGCGCGCGACGGCGAGGCATGCGCCGGCAGGATACAAGAGGAACTACACGCAAGTGTGCGCGGCGTGCGCGCGGACAAGGACGAAAAAGCGGCTGGCAAGTGCATCGCCTGCGGCAAGAAGGCCGGCGCCGTCGTCTACGTGGCGAGGCAGTATTAGTTTTTATTATACAACTGATAGTGTGTTTTTATGGAATCTCAAGCCTTGAATGGTGTAAATGATATAACAAGCTTGAGAGACATGATTTAATAGGAGTGTAGAAAATCATGGAACCAATAATCAAGGAAACGCGTTGGAACAAGGCCATGGAGAAGCCTATTTATGAAGCGTGGAAGTCAAACAAGAAATACGGTTTCGACTCCAATTCAAAAAAACCGGTGTATTCCATAGACACCCCGCCACCGTACGTGAACACGCCCGTGCACATAGGGCAGGCGACGACTTACGTGCTGATGGACATGTTCGCGCGCTTCAGGAGGATGACGGGGCACGAGGTGCTTTTCCCGCTCGGCCTGGACAGGAACGGCCTTCCAATCGAGATGTCGGCCGAGAAGAAGTTCGGCGTGAGGCTCGCAGGGCTGCCGCGCGAGCAGGCGACGAAATACTGCGAAAGCATACTCAAGGAGGCGTCGCTTGCAAGCACGGAAACCTTCCTGCGCTCGGGTATAAGCTTCAATTCCTGGGAGCTCGGAACAAAGATGGGTGGCGTTTATTACACCGACTCTCCCGAATACCGCAGCCTGACGCAGGCCACGTTCATCGACCTGTGGAAGAAGGGGCTCATCTACGAGGCCGAGCGCATAACCAACTACTGCCCGGGCTGCCAGACGACGATAGCCGACGCCGAGATAGAATACGCCGAGAAGCCGACGCTGTTCAATGACATCAAGTTCAAGGTCAAGGAAACCGGCGAGGAGATAACCATAGGCACGACAAGGCCCGAGCT
>CAZCTG010000063.1:0-4764 GCA_964501695.1 uncultured archaeon
AAATTTAAAGGCGCAATTTAGATATACTATATGTATTTCAATCGGATAGTCTCTGTTGATACGATAAACCTCTCGGAAGAAGCTATCTCAGAAATAAAGAAATACTCAGAGCAGCCCGCGAAATTCTACAACACCGACCCAAAGGATGATAAGGAATCAATAAGCAGGATTGGCGGCGCTGATTGCGTCCTTGTTAGTTGGCGCACCAAACTTGGCAAAGAAATATTTGAAAAGTGCAGAAACATAAAATACATAAGCCTGTGCGGCACGAGTTTTGCGAATATTGATGTGAAAGAAGCAAAAGCAAGGAAAATTCTTGTTTCAAATGTAGTTGACTATGGCGACGAAGCCGCTGCGGAATTTGTCTTTGCCCAGTTGCTATGCCTTGCGAGGGGTTGGGGCAACTATCAATGGAAAAAAGCGCCATGCGAACTGTTCAAAAAAACACTTGGAATGGTGGGATTGGGCGCGGTTGGCAAGCAGGTGGCTAGATTAGGCCTTGGTTTTGGAATGAACGTAATATACTTCAGCCGCAAAAGGAATGCAGATTTTGAACGAAAAGGATTGAAGTTCATGGAATTGCATGATTTGCTGAAAAGTAGCGACATCATTTCTCTTCATGTCCCAAAGAACACGCTGATAATGTCAAAAAAGGAGTTTGATATGATACCAAACGGTGCAATACTTGTTGACACCTGTATGGGCAAAGTTTTCAATGAACATGATTTCATTGACTGGATTAAGAAAGGCGATAATTTCGCGATATTTGATTTCTCAGGCAATGATGAGTTTCATAAGCAGTTCAAGGACATCAAGAACGTTGTATTTTCTGATGCCATAGCAGGTAAGACCATAGAATCATGGGAAAGGTTAAGCATCAAAGCTGTTGAAAATCTGAAGTTATTCCTTGATGGAAAACCAATAAATGTGGTATAGGTGCATGCATTATGCAATGCAGAAAAGAATCCAACATTAAGAACTGCCCCTGCGACGAAATGGAATGCCCCAGAAGGGGCGTGTGCTGCGAGTGCGTGGCTTACCACCGCAGCAGGGGAAGCCTGACGGCGTGCATGGGCTAGAGACCTTGAGATGTTTAAGAAAGCATATATTATTCAAAAAGCATGAAGTATTATGAAAGAAACAAACCTTGAGAAAATTGTAAGCTTGGCAAAGCAATATTGTGAAAATGGAACGCCTTGGCATCATCATTTTCTAACTTTGAAATGCATGTTTAACAAAAGCAAAAAGTTCCAGATAATATTGGAAAATGAAAAAACAGGCGAGGCTTTTGTTTCTCAATTCAATCACAAACCCATGAAAGAGTTAGAACTTCTGGAAAATCTATTTTTTAATAGGAAAAATTGAGGCTCACAGCCCCTTGACGAACCCCTTGTAAGTCTTCTTGTAAAGCTCGGTGCTCTCCAGAAGCTTGGTGTCGCGCTTGTAGATCTCGTCAGCCAGCCTGCCGCCCGAGTTCCTCTCCCATTCGCCGATGGGAATGCCCTGCGACTTCTGGCTCTTGTCCCTGTACCATTCGGGTATCACGTTGAAGGCGCAGAAAGGAATTATGCGGCCGTCGGTCATCGCGTAATGAATGCAGCATCGCTTTACCCTTTCTATATCATAATTATAGAGGTCTTGAAAATGCATCATTCCCAGGAACAAGCTTCTGTGGTGGAACGCCCCGAGCGCGCCGTAGTCGTGCTTCATCAGCGCGTTGTAGATGATTTTTGAAAGCTTGAAATCCTTCGGGGACTTCTCCTTGTCTATGAACCTTCCGAGCTGCCTCAGCATCTTCAGCCCGACGAGATACTTGTTTTTCCCCTTCTCCAAATCCTCAGCCTTCTCACCCAGGTATTCGAGGAAGCCTTCTATGTCAACGAACCTCGTGATGGGCAGCATCTTCCCCCTCCCGTCCCTGAACACATAGGTTGCCATGCCGCAGGCAAAATGCGAGCTGAGGTCGTACTGGGGCCTGTGCACGAGCGCCTCGACGAACCTCGTGAAATTGGTCAGCGTCGGCACGGGATAGAAATCCTCCTTCCCTATCTGGTTGCCGGTCTGCTGCTCGATTTTCTCAAGCACGTCGGGTATCGTTATGCGCATCTTCTTCCTCTTGGCGTGCGATATCATGCCGACGAGCGAGACGGGCTGGATGTTGACCCCGCGCACCACGTCGTTGTTTTCGAAGCCGAAACGCACTATGTCGCCGATTTCGTGGTCGTTTATGCCCTTTATCATCGTGGGCACGAGGACTATGCCCGTGTCGGTTTCCCTGCAGCGCTGCAGCACGCCAGGAATTTCCCAATGGTTCTTGGGGTTGGTCTTCGGCGTGACGCCGTCGAATGAGAGGTAAAGCGTGTTCACGCCCGCCTGCCTCAGCTCCTTTGCAAGCTCCGGGCTCTTTGAATAGATTATCCCGTTCGTGTTAAGCTGCACGTGGTCTATGCCCTCCTCCTTGCACAACCTGACGATTTCAACAATGTCCTTCCTCAGCGTGGGTTCTCCGCCAGTCAGCTGCAGCGCGTTGCATGGCACAGGCCGCTCGTTCCTCAGGTTTCTGGCCATCTCCCTTATCTGCTCGAGCGACGGCTCGTAGACATAGCCCAGCTTTTCCGAATAATAGAAGCAATACCAGCAGCGCAGGTCGCAGCGCGTCGTGACGGCGATGTTCGCGAGCGCCGTGTGGCTCTTGTGCAGCCTGCAGAGCCCGCAGTCCTGCGGGCAGATGACCGCGGTCTTGGTTACGTTCGGGTTTGTGACTCCTCGGCCGTCGTGGGCGAACTTTGCGGCCTTCTTGTACAGCGCCGCGTCGC
Source organism: uncultured archaeon (assembly GCA_964501695.1). GTDB lineage: Archaea > Aenigmatarchaeota > Aenigmatarchaeia > QMZP01 > QMZP01 > VGIZ01. Next base: position 2,817 of record CAZCTG010000063.1, read on the forward strand.
CCCAGTAAAGGTCTTCCACCGTGCCGTGCTTCGGGCAGCGCTTCCTTATCCAGACCTTCCCGTCGCGCTCGAAGATGTCGGCAGTAATTGTCTTCAAGCACTCCGGGCAGAGGGAGGACGTCTTCGATACGGGATGTTCTTTTGACTTGCTTCTTGAGCCCCTTTTTGCCGCCATCAAAACACCATGATTTAATATTTATTAAAAGTATTAAATATTTATACTGCCGGTGCTTATAAATGTTCATGGGCGGCGTTGAGCAGAACATACTTTCAACCTTCGGCCAGGTGGCTGAGAGCATAGGCTATTCGCAGGTGCACGGCAGGATAATAGGCGCGCTCCTCATCGGCGGCGGGGACATGAGCCTGCAGGACATAGCGAAGAGGACGGGCTATTCCGTCCCGATGATATCCCTCAGCCTAGACCTGCTCGATGTGCTCGGCGTGGTCAAGAAGTACAGGAAGGCGGGCGACCGCAACATTTATGCGAAGCTTTCAGGCGACCTGCTGGAGTGCCTGAAGAAGGCCTTCGTCATCAGGCTCGAAAAGTCTATAGGCGAGTCACTTTCCGGCTTCGAGGAACTGAAAAGCACCGCCCGCGCAGACCCCGAGGCCAGGAAGGCGCTGTCCGTGCTTGAGAAGGAAATCAGGCGGCTGGAGCGATATGTAAACCTTCTGTCAAAGATAAGGCTGCCGTGAATCATTTTATTATTCCAATATGATGCTATTTAAATAGCAAAGTATAAATAATAGCATGCCAAAACAGCAAGACCTGCAAACAAGCAAAAGGGTGGAGCTTAACCGAGATTTCAGAAAAAGGTTCTTCTCGGAACTATTCAGAAAATACCCTACGAAGATTCTGACAAAGAATTATCCTATATCCAGATGTATGCTTTACAATTACAGGAATGGAAACACCACAACAATTTCTGAAAAACTATTGAGAGATTTCTCCGTATTGTTGAATATTTCAGAAGACGAGATTAATAAAAATATAATAAGGGTCATAGACTACAATAATATTGTAAACAAGGTGCTGCTTCTCGGAAGGAATGAACGCAAAAACAGGATTCAGAAAGCCAAGTCAGAGGTAATTTCAGTAGATAAAATAATGACCAAGGATTTTTTGGACGTAGAAAAATGGTTCTTATCCTATAAAAACCTCACCGAAACCTGCTTCAGAAAGATAAGAAGCACAAAAAACGGCAATAAAATCATTCTAAGTTATAACAACTATTCGAGGGGTGTTAATAAGCCATTCATCGTCAACATTCCAGCCAAAATAATGCTGGATGATGATTTTCAATATTTTTTCGGTTTGTGGTGCGGCGACAGGGCAGGCGGTGGCAGGGTCGGAATTCTGAACAAACAGGAAGAATTGATTATTTTTACTGAAAAATATCTCAAAAAGATATACCAGTCGCCAAAATTTGTGCTCATGCAAGCCCATGATTCAGACGCAGTGCCGCCGTTCGATTTGAGAATAGACGAAAAGGTTAAAGTAAAAAACATGAGTGGAAGCTATGTTGTTTCTGCGTTTTCAGTTAATGGCATATTGAAATCATTCTTTGATTTATTGTATGACAATCTGGATTCTGTGCTTCGCATGATACCTGACAAGAACGTGTTTTTTGCAGGTCTTTTTGATGCTGAAGGTAATATATTTCTTGAAGACGGTGCTTTTAGATGGTCGTGCTGCAACAAAAGAAACATTGAGATATACAAAAAACACCTTTCCAGACTCAGGCTCTTTGAAAGATATGACGGTTCCAGCCTGATAACCAGAAATGCAGAAGCTTTTTCAAAATTCATACTTCCTCACATAAAGCATGGGAGCAAGGCGAATGACTCAAAAATGCTTATAAGCGGAGAAGGAAGGCTTAATGAACGATTTGCGGGCATTCTCAGGCTGGTTAGAAACAACCCAGGAAAGACACAAGCTCAATTATCA
>CAZCTG010000064.1:0-4754 GCA_964501695.1 uncultured archaeon
ATGGTGTCCTATGACGCATCATGAATCACAGATTCGAATAGAACTTCTTGTACATGCGGAAGACCTTCGGGTAATCGAACTTGGCCGCCACAGCCTGGGCCTTCCTGTTCTTCTTGCCCGAGCGCTCCAGGCTCTTGGTTATGTTTTTCGCGAGCGCGGAGGCGTCCCTGGGGTGGTGGAAGAGTGCGCAGTGCCTGAAGCTGTCGAATGTGCCGTAGTCGGGCAGGCACAGGTTCAGGCCGGCTGCCGCTGCCTCGTAGACCGCAAGGCCAAAGCTCTCGTAGTCCGAGGAGTTTAAGAAAACCGAGGCCGCGTCCATGGCCGCGAGCGTTTCCGACGCGCCCAGTTGCCCTGGGAAAACGGCATTGTCATATCCTGCCAGCTTCTTGCCAGGCAGGAACCAATCAAAGCCCTTTGACCCCCAGGCCGCTTCGGCTTCCTGCGCGCTGCGCGGCCCGATAAACACGGCCTTTATGCCTGCCTCGGAGCAGGCTTCCGCTATGACGTCGGGGTTCTTGACGGGCCTCATGCCTATGGCCAACGCAAAGGGCTTCCTACCCAGCTTGTGCTTCTTCCTGAACGCCGCGGCTCCGTGGGGCCTTGAAAAGAACCCGTAATCGACCGGTATCGGAAGGACCGCTATCTTTCTGGGGTTTATCCCCTGCGCTATGAGTATCTCCCTTCCATACCGCGTTTCGGATATTATCCTGTCATACCTGTTGAACACAAACCTCCTTGCGGTTCTGGTATACCATTTCGTGCCCAGCGTGTCGTTGTGCGGGCTGTAGACGGATTTGCGTGCAAACAGTGAAGCAAGCTCAGGGAACGGGAAGCCCCTACCCTGCGCATGCACAGTCCTGCCTGTTATGCTCTTCAGAATCTTGAGTCTGCTGCTTCGGGACACGGGGAGTATGGTTCCTCCGCCTGCATCCTGGCAGAGCTTGAAGTAGTCCTCCTTTGGAGTCTGGCAGATTATCGGGTAATGATAAAGAAGATGGACAATGCCGGCCATGTCAATCACAGGAAGTCGTAGTCGTGCACAAAATAATAATCCATCCGCCCGGTCGGCTCGATGCCGAACCCCCTTGCGACGCTGATTGCATAGTCATTGAACGACCACCAGCCGAACACCACCTTCTTGGGGTTGAATCCGTTCTTCCTCATCCAGGAGACCGCGCCGCCTATCTTGGCCCTGACGTCCTTCTTCATTTCCTCTTTTGAAGGGTACAGCCCCATCTTCACCCTGAGATGGACATGCATCTCTATACGCTGGCCGTGGTTCTTGAGCCATTTGTATCTTTCGACGACGGTTTTCTCCCATTCTTTCTTGCTGGTCGTGCAGCCCGTCTCTGCGGCAACGAAATCGAAATTAACCGGGGTGAGGACATACCATATGGCGCTCCTTTTCCGAGTCACGAATTTCTTGACAGCCTTCCAGACCTGCTCGTCATGCAGGCATTCGGCATGCACGGTCAGCGGCCTTGTTCTCTTTATGCGCCTGTAATGCACATGGTCCCTGATTATCCTGAGTTCGCCGAACGCGTCCATGGATTATATGAAGAATGGGTATTTTAGAGCTTTATGGCTCTCGGGTTCATCTTTTTTCTGGAGCCTATGGCCTTCGCAGGCACACCACCGACTATTGAGTATTTCTCCACGTCCTTGTTGACGACAGCACCGGCGCCGACAACCGCGCCATCGCCTATCCTGACGCCGCTGAGTATGGATGCGTGCGCGCCGAGCCACACGTCGTTTCCTACGGCAACCGGCTTGCAATTCACGCCGAGCGTCCTCATGGGCACGCCTGGCTTGTCATGTATGTGGTTGCCGTCGACTATAACTATGAACTGGCCTGACATCACGTCCTCACCTATCTCCACCAACCTACCGCAGCTTATAACCATGTAGATGCCCAGGGCAGAGTTGTCACCTATCTTCAGGCGCGCGCCCTTGCCTACATAAAGCCTTGCGTTGTCGCCTATAAGCACGTTGTCGCCTATCTCTATCCTGGAGTTCTTGCCTATGCTTATCAGCACGCCCTTGCCCAGCCTGACATTCTTGCCAAGTATGAGCTCGGCGTGGTTAAGCCTTGCCAAGACCCTTGCCCTCAACAATGCAATGCTCATGGAGTTCACTTCTTCAATGCCTTTATCACCAGTATGTCGCCCTCAAGGAGGGCCCTGCCTCTGGGCTTCATGAATGGCCTCAGCGGCAGTACGGCCAAGCTTGAAAAGAATATCCTTGGGTTGCTACGGTTCAGCAGGCCAGTATACTGATTAGATGTTGTTTCGGTTATTTTTAATCCTGACTGCGCCATCATCCACTCTATCTGGTAGAAATGGAGCGGCGAGATGTGGTAGCCGTCCCCGATGAACTCTTTCCTTGTGAAATAATTGTTGTATTCACCGGACACCAGGAATTTCAGCCTCGAATACCAATTGAGTATGTTGGGGATTGTTATGACCACGGTCGCGCCCTTTCTGGCGACCCTTGAAATCTCCTCTATGGCCATGCATGGGTTCTTCAGGTGCTCAATAACATCGCTGCATGTGACAAGGTCAAAGCTCGCATCGCCATAAGGCAATTTCCTGTTCAAGTCCAGGACATCGCATTTTATGCCAAGCTTCCTCATGTGGCGGGCCCGCACAGGGTCAAGCTCGCATGCCCTCACGTCATAACCCGCCGCGGACAGCTTCTCCGAGAGCATGCCAAATCCTGCGCCGACGTCCAACGCCCTCCTGCCGCGGCCGGGGCCGAGCATGCCGATGATGGTTTCATGCACGTTGAAGGAAGTGTCGGCTATCGGTTTGGTATTGTCATTGTATCCAGTTTTCATGACAAACACCAGATATGTTTAGCGGGTTGTATTAATATGGTGTGCCCATGATGCCAGAGCATCAAGGCACACCTGACAACCGCTGTTGTCGGCCATGTTCTATGACACGCCGTGCGAGACCTTTCCAGTTGGCCACGGCGCGGGCATAGCGCTCAGGCGTTCCTGTGTCAAACCACTGCCCTTCAAAGACGAAGCCGAAGAGCCTGCCCATGGAGGCTATCTTCGGGAAGATGTCCTTTTCGAACATGCAAAACCCGTCGGGTATCATTTCTATGACTTCGGGCTCCATAATGTAGAAGCCCGCGTTTGCCAGGTTCGAAGGCGCCTCCTCGGGCCTCGGCTTCTCGACGAATCTCTCTATCCTCCCGCCCTGCATCTTCACTATTCCGTATTTCGTGGTGTCGTCAACCTTGGTGAGCGCTATCGTCGCTAGGGCGTTCTTTGACCTGTGGCGTCTGAGCATCGCGGCTATGTTTATGTCCTTGAGCTCGTCGCCGTTCGACACTACAAATGTCTCCTTTAACATTCCACGCGCGAGCCTGAGCGGGCCTGCCGTCCCCAGCGGCTCCCCCTCCTCCGCGTATCTTATGTCCAAGCCGAATTTTTTGCCGTTGCCAAAGGCCTCCCTTATGGCGCCGGCGCGGTAGCCGACCGCAAGAATGACCTCGCGTATGCCGTGTTTCTCCAGAAGGTCAAATATGTGCTCGGTGATGGTCCTGCCATGGACTTCTACGAGCGCCTTGGGCTTGCCGTTTGTTATCTCCTGCATCCTTGTCCCCTTCCCGCCGCAAAGCAAGACCGCCTTCATGGTTTCACATCCTGAATGCCGCCAAGGCATCGCACACCTCTTCCACTTGGCCGGCCGTCATCTTGGTGGAAGAAGGCAGGCATATTCCAGAATTGGACAATTTTTCGGCGACAGGAAAACTCTTGCCCTTATGTTCGCCGTAACATGGCTGTTTGTGGATGCATGTGAAGAATTTCCTTGTTTCAATACCCTTCGATTTCAAATACCCCTCAAGCCTGTCCCTTGAAACAGTCCTTTCCACCAGGATGGGATAAAGCCAGAACGTGCTCTTCGCATAGGGCGCTTCCTGCGGCAGATGCAGAAAATCGGAACCTTCCAGCCCTTTGCTGTAGGCCGCCGCTATCCTCCTCTTGGCCACGACAAACTTTTCAATCATTTTCATCTGCGCCAAGCCGAGCGCGGCTTGGATATCCGTCATCCTGTAATTGAATCCCACCGCGCTGTGCAGGAATGGATTGCCGGGAACCTTGCCCTGATTTCTGAGTAGTTGCATGCGCTCGTAGAGTTCCTCGTCGTTAGTCGTCACCATCCCGCCCTCGCCCGTTGTTATGATTTTGTTTCCATAGAAAGAGAAGCATCCGGCAGCCCCCAGTCCGCCGGCGCGCCTGCCCTTGTATTCGGCGCCGTGGGCCTCAGCCGCGTCTTCGACAACCGGTATGCCATGCCTCTCTGCTACCCCGTTTATGGCGTCCATGTCGCAGGGGTGCCCGTAGAGGTGGACCGGCATTATTGCCTTTGTCCTCTTGGTTATCAGCTTCTCCAGCTCTGACGGGTTCATGTTGTAGGTCGGCTCTTCGGATTCGGCGAGCACGGGCTTTGCATTGCAGTAAAGGGCCGCATTGGCCGAGGATATGAACGTCAGAGCCGGGACCACGACCTCGTCGCCTCTCTTTACACCCAGCGCCGCCAGAGCAAGGTGCAGGGCTGCCGTTCCGCTGGAAACGGCCACTCCGAATCTAGTTCCGCAGTAGGCAGCGAACTTCTTTTCGAACGCCCTTACCTTCTTGCCTGATGTCACCCAGCCGCTCCTTATACTGTCAAGAACCTCCTTCTCCTCTTCCTTGCCGAAGCTCACGTCGGAAACGTGTATCATCCCAGATGCCTCCATTT
>CAZCTG010000065.1:0-4692 GCA_964501695.1 uncultured archaeon
TTTCGAGGGACTTTGGCTCATTCGCCCGCTTCAGGCAGGAGTTCGCGCAGGCCGCGCTCAGCGTCGAGGGGTCGGGCTGGGCCGTCCTGTCATACGACACGCTCGGCAGGAGGCTCATCATCCAGCAGATAGAGAAGCACAACGCCAACGTCGCGCCTGCAATGCCCGTCCTGCTCGTGCTCGACGTGTTCAAGCACGCCTATTACATCGACTACAGGAACGCGCGCGCCAAGTTCATAGACGCCTTCTGGAACATAGTGAACTGGGACGAGGTTGAGAAGAGGCTCGACGCTGTAAAATGAGGGGCGCTTACGGAAATATGGCCTTCAACAAATCCAAGCCTCCGAAGGAAGAGATGGAAAGGCTCGCGCACCTTGCCGAGAAACAGGGGAAGAACTGAGATTCAGAATTTACTAAATTCCAGATTCTTCCATGCACTCTTGCATCAGTTTCTTCATGTGCGGAGGAAGTTTATCGTCAAGCACAGGCTTTACATGAATCTTGAAAACTTCTGCCAATTCTTCGTTATGGGAATACTCTCTACCTCTGACACTTACACCCCGTATTCCAAGAGCATAATGGTCTGAGAACTCCGCATGCATGCCACTACGCCTTGAATCAAAAACAAGTTCAGGGATGTCAATGTTCAATCGCTTCTCACACATTTGCGTATCATGTTCGTACTTGCCATACACCGTGTATTCCTTTTCTTCATAACTGATAGGCATGCTGAATTCTTGCTTTAACCTTGTAATCACATCAAGCTTTTCCTGGGTTTCAGCATTTGTCTCGCTCATCATCCCACCAACAAACAGCCTATGGAGATTAGAGATTTAAGGTTTTTGTATGTCACCTCTTCCACTCGACCAGCTTCCCCGCGCGGATTTCAAGCTTGCCCGCGCGCCTGAGCCCTGCAATGCCGCGCCTGTCAAGGATTTTGTAATGCTTGACTTTGTCGAGATGGTTGTGGATGTACCACAGGTCATCCTCGTCCGTGGTCCAGCCTCTGTTGTCAAACCTTGAGAGGTCGACGGGCGTTGAAAAGCTCCTCAGCGTCTTCCTGCCCTTGTTGTCGAAGTATTCGTGGAAGCAGCTCATCACAAGCTCCCTTATGCTCGCATAGACAGGCTCCCTGTACCTGAGGACTGCGTGGTTGGTCTTTGAAATGGCGCCCCACTTCCCGCGCTGCCTGAAGACGGCTATGACGTGCTCAAAGTCGCCCTTGCTCGTCTTCATGTCAACGACAAGCGGCTTCCTGCCCTGCAGCCTGAGCGCGAGCGCGGCAAGCAGTGCTCCTTCGATGCAGTGGCAGCGTCCCTTCCTTAGGACCATCCTCGGCGACATGCAGGTGTCGCCGCGCGGCTCGAAGTTTATCTTCAGCTTGTCAAGGAAGTCCTGCACCTTGGCGGGAGTGCGGAGCCTCATTAGAATCTTCAGTTCATTTTCGTCCAAGCCGAAAGCATTTGACACTCTATAATGTTGGCGCGTGACTGTTAAATTCTTGCAGTTGAAAGCCGAGTTATGACGTCCAAGCAGGCTGCTGATGATTGGCTGCCAAAGCAGAGTTCACTTCCCCTTGTACTTGTACCTCAGCCATTCCTCGCGCGCCGCCCTTTTGGGACGCGGCACCCTGATTCTGTTGAAGCCGCGGTCCAGCCTCACGCTTATCCTGTTCTTCAGGGCATGGTTGGCGATGACGTTGACGAAGCTGAGCAGCACACCGATGCCGACGAGTATGTAGCCGACCGTGAAGAGCTTTCCCATGTCCGTGGCGGGCGCGAGGTCGCCGTATCCGACCGTCGTCAGCGTAGTCACGCTGAAATACAGGGCATCAACGTACCTCCAGCCCTCCACGCCGTGGTAGAAGAACACCCCGCTGACGAGTATGACGAAGACCACACCGAAAAGCGCCCTGAACTCGTGGTCCCTTATGGTTTCGAGGGCTATCACGATGAACCTGTATATGACCGCGAAAAACCACACGACACTGTCCTGCACGCCCCCGAGCATGAAACCGCCCCTTGAATCTTTGTCAGAGCGCGCTTAATAATCTGATTTTCTTTGGGAGCTTAATGTATTCGCCGAAATCACGGGTTCATCATCCAGACAGAGAAATTGAGGAAGGCCGCGAAGCTGACCCACAAGATGTACGGCACCAGCAGCCAGAATGCCTTCCTGTCAATCTTCCTGAACAGGTGCATGGTCGCGGCTATGGAAATCCATAACAGGACTATCCCCGCGAATCCGAGCGCGGGCGACCTCAACCCGAAGAACAGCACCGACCAAAGCGCGTTGAGCGCGAGCTGGACGGCAAAAACCTTTAGCGCGGAGGCCTTGCCTTTCACCATGCCTGATTTGCCTTGCTTCGACCAGACCAGATAGAGCGAAATCCCCATTAGGATGTACAGGATTGTCCAGACGGGTCCGAAAAGCCAGTTCGGAGGGCTGAACGCGGGCTTCGCGAGCGACGCGTACCATGACGGAATCGCGGGCATCGTGAACAATGAGCCGATTATCCCCGCGAGCAGGCAAATGATGACTGACGCGGCCAGCCTGATGTGCTTGGTGATGTACATGGTATCTTATTTATCGTGACTGCTTAAATCAGAAAGAAGCATTTATAGCGTTCTGCCCAATATTCTTTAACTTACCGCACTGACCAAGACAACTAGGCGGTCCGTAACAACCTTCCGCATTAGCCAATATCATTAAGCGGTTCGTTGTTCGTGCCTCCGTAGCTCAGTTGGTACTCCCTCCGCGCATGCGGAGACGGCAGTAGAGAGCAGCTGACTTGTATCTGATATGACGAGAACCATGCGGGTTCGATGAATTCAGAGGAAGGATATCAGCAGGTCGTGGGTTCAAACCCTTTAGCCCTTCTGAGAGGGCTAAAGCGTTTACGGAAACAACGCTTCCGCAAATGCAAAAGGTGAAATTCCCATCGGGGGCTTGGGATGAGAAGGTAAGATTTCAGGGGGCTTTAAAATTGCTCACCTCGAAGCTGATAACATGAAAGACCTTCTCTATCCAGAAGTCAAGGAGCGCATCAGCAAGACGCTCAATAAAATAGAGAACAGCGACGGTATAATTTCTGCCAATAAGAAACACATATCTGACTTTGTGCAGGCCTGCTATGCGAAGGGACTGAGCGACAACAGGGTGAACATCTACTTGCAGCGGCTATACACTATGGCCAAATTCTTCAAGGACGACTTCCAGAACTTGCAGCGAGCGGACATTGATGGCTTCTTTGCATCGCTGCCGCGCGACAGGTCGCCCTGGACGCGGGATGCCTATGTTGTAACCCTTCAGAACCTATACAGATTTCTATTCGGCCTCACATCAAGGGACCAGCTCCCCGAGGTCATACGCCACGTGCCCAGAAGCAAGGGGCGCAACACAATGAACTCCGAGGACCTTCTCACGGACGCAGAGATAGAGCGCATGATGCGCGCGGCCAAGACCCTGCGCTGGAGGGCGATAATAGGGACGCTCGCAGATACGGGCCTGCGCCCCGGCGAGCTGCGCGGCATAATGCTGGGCGACGTCACGCTCAAGCATGACACGGCAAAAATCAAAGTGAGCGAGGGCAAGATGAAGGGCCGCGCCGGGCCCCGGGACGTCTTTGTCATACAGCACTTCCATGCCCTGAAAGAGTGGATGCTCAACCATCCGGCATACGGCAACCCCGAAGCATGGTTCATAGATGAGGATGGCAAGCCAATGAGCCACAAGAGCCTTGACATTGGGTTGAAAAGGATAGCGAAGTCCGCCGGGGTGAGGAAGAAGTTGACAAGCTATCTGTTCCGGCACACGGCGGCGACGAGGATTTACAAGTCCATGCCGACGGAGATGGCCAGGCGCATACTCGGCCACGAAGCAGGCAGCTCCATGAGCGCTGTTTATACACACATAGGGAGCGACGAACTCGAGGACATGATGTTCAAGGTCATGGGGAAGAGCCGCCGCAAGTTCGCAGCCGAGGACATCGTAAGCGCCTTTGAGCGCTTCCTGGAGAAGCACCCTGAGTTCGAGGCGCAGATGCTCAAAGAGATAGAGACCGACATGGAGAAGGAGAAACCGATTCGGTGATATTATGAAAACTGCTGCAACATTGAAAGAGAATTCTCGGGCTGAGAAGCTGAAGGCATACTACAACACACCCGAAGGCCAGCTACACCGCGACAAATCCGCTGCCCTACTCCACAAGCTGCACCATCAGTTAAGCCCCGCGCACAAAGCGAAGATAAGCGCAGGCTGCAAAGGCTCAGGTTGCGGATGGCCGAAGGGCAAGGAGCGCACCAAAGCCGAAAAGCGCGCTATATCCAAAGCGCTGAAAGATAATTACAGCAGAAGCCCTTTCATAATAACCAGGGGAAGTCGCAGCCTGCAGCAGGACAAGGTTCTTGCAACGCTGACGACCATGCCGCAGGGCTTGAAGCCGCTGGCAACCGCATATCTTGAATGGATGCAGGCCCAGGGACTTAAGCCGACAACCCAAGTTAAAGAGTTGCAAGTTATTAGGAGCTGCCCGCCGCCGAAGCACCCGAAGCACATGACGAACAAGGACATAATGAAGCACTTGGCGGCCATCAACAAGCGCGAGGTTTCGCAAGGGACAAAGAACAACTACAAGACCACGACCAGAAACCTGTTTAAGATGGCTGGGCGCAGCAATATGGTAGCGTGGAT
>CAZCTG010000066.1:0-4676 GCA_964501695.1 uncultured archaeon
TCTGTATACCGTCGGCGAGTTCCGCGTGCTCTATCCTGTAAAGCGCGACCGCAGAATCGAGCACTATGAGGCCCGCGCCACTTTTTTCTGCCATTCTCACCACGGCCTCCTGCTCCTGCAGGGTCCTGGGCTCAAGGAGCTCAATGCTTTTCAGGGGCTCGTCGCTGCCCGATATCTGCCTCATCCTCTCGGCCGAAAGGCCGCCTTCGGTGTCTATGAAAAGCACCCTGCCGCCGCGCCTGATGCAGCCGAGAGCCGCAAGCAGGCAGAGGTTGGTCTTGCCCGTGCCGGGCTGGCCGTAGAAGCTCGTTATCGCGCCAGGCTCAAGCTCGCCCAGCAATTCCCCCATGGGTTCGGGCAGTTTCATAACATTTGTTTGGAATTCAGGTTTAAATCAACCTTGGGCATAAGATTATTCATGGACATGGAATCGAGACTCGCGCTCATAAGGTCGGTGGGCGAGGAGATAATCACGGAACATGAGCTTAGGCAGCTTCTGGAAACCAAGATGCATCCTGTAGCCTACGACGGGTTTGAGCCGTCGAGCAGGATGCACATAGCGCAGGGCATACTGAGGGCGATAAACATAAACAAGATGCTGAAGGCCGGGGTTAGGTTCAAGGTCCTCGTGGCCGACTGGTTCGCGTTCATGAACAACAAGATGGGCGGCGACATGGATAGGATAAGGAAGACGGGCGAATACTACATCGAGGCTTGGAAGTCCTGCGGCCTGAGGACCGACATGATAGACTTCGTCTGGTCCGACGACCTCATGAAGGACAGGAGGCACTGGGAAACCACGGTAAAGATTGCAAAATCCGCCAGCGTGGAAAGGATAACGAGGTGTTCCCAAATAATGGGCAGGAAATCGGGCGAGAAGCTGAGCGCGGCACAGATAATCTATCCCTGCATGCAGGCCGCCGACATATTCAGGCTGGGCTGCGAGATCACGCAGCTCGGCATGGACCAGAGGAAGGTCAACGTCCTTGCGAGGGAGATAGGGCCGAAGATAGGCTTCTGGAAGCCTGTCGTGATAAGCCACCACATGATATTGGGCCTTTCAAAGCCTGCGACGACATCAAAGGACCCCGGGGACATGCTTCTTGACATGAAGATGTCCAAATCAAGGCCTGATTCTGCGATATTCATGGACGACCCGGAAGATGAAGTGAACAGGAAGGTGGCCAAGGCGTACTGCCCTGAAAAGCAGTCAGAGATGAACCCTGTTCTTGAATACTGCAAATACATGATATTTGATAAGTTCAAGTCAATGGAGATTGAAAGGGCCGCGAAGTTCGGCGGCGACGTTTCTTTCGGAAGCTACAAGGAACTCGAAAAGGCTTATGTTGAAGGCAGGCTGCATCCCATGGACTTGAAGAACGCGGCCGCGCTCTACCTTAACGAGATGATAAGACCTGTAAGGAAGCACTTCAAGGCTGGACACGCCAAGAGGCTGCTGGAGCAGGTCAGGTCTTTCGAAGTCACAAGATGATGGATGTGTTCCCTTCCATATTTTCTGCAAATGGCGGAGGCTGAAAAGAACGAAGGCTCAGCCTCCGACTGCGAGCTTCACTCCGAGCATGAAGCCTATTCCTACGAGGAAGAACAGGAAATACGTCATGGATTTTGAAAGATTCTTCTCCTTGTGAAGCTCAGGTATCAGGTCGCTGGCTGCAATGTATACAAATCCCCCGGCGGCGAACGGGAGCAGGAGCTCCGTCACGCCGGCTGCCCCGGACAAAAGGAACCCCACAGCGCCCCCGGCAACGGCGGTGAGCTGGGAAACGAGGTTGAAGAAAAGTGCCTTCTTTTCCGAGAAGCCCCCGTAAACAAGAACGCCGAAGTCCCCGAGTTCCTGCGGTATTTCATGGCCTATTATGAGCAGCGTTGTGACCAGGCCGAAGGGCACGCTGACGAGAAAACTGGCCGCTATCACAAGCCCGTCTATGAAGTTGTGGATGCCGTCGCCCACCAGTATCAGGTATGTGAAGCTGTGCACGTCGCATTCGCCCTCATGGCAGTGGTGCCAATGCAGGAATTTCTCTATGAGGAAGAAGATGGCAAACCCCACGAGCAGGTAGCTGAAAGCCGTGCCTGCCTCCATGGCCTCAATGGATTCCGGCATGAGGTGCAGGAACGCGCCGCCGAGCAGGGCACCCGTGGAAAACGCGACAAGCACCATCAGAATCTTGCCGAGGGTCTCCTTCTTCAGCAGCAGCGCCGCCGCGCCGACAAGCGCTATCAAGCCGTCTATTATCGTGGCTGCAAGAATCCAGAGGAGCACGGACATGGGGATATTTTGCAGTTCCATATTATTAAGCCTGCCGCGTCTGTCCAGCTTTCCCTGTACAGCTGTTTTATAAGCAGACTTTCATTATAATTACCCAGTGACCGGTGATGCCGTTAAACTGGATGCCGACTACTTGAAAGAGAAGGATGCCCCGGCTCACTTGAATCTCTGGCCCGGTTCGAAAGGCTGACGGACGCATGCCCGGCATGCGTCAGGTTTTCTTGAGGATTGCTGATGAAAGGCTCACAACAAAACAGAAGCTTATCCTAAAAAGGCTTTTGACAGCAAAAGCCACTAGTTCCTGCTTGGCAAGAACGCTTTCGAAGGAGCTTGGCTGCTCCCGCACCTGCATCTTCAACAACCTCAACCAGCTCAAGCGCTGCGGGCTGGTGAAAGGGAAGAACGGTTGCCCCCTGAGGCTGACGGGTTCCGGCCTGTTCGTTTCCAAGAAGCTGGGAGGTGGGTTATGACAACATCCAGAGGGTGGTTTACAAAACCAGAAGGAGACACTAATGCAAATTTGAGTAAAATACCCATGTTTGTGAGATTTGAAGACTTAGGGGCTGAAAGCGCGGCAAGTGCATCTATTGAGCGGTACAAAAGCAGGTCCTCATCAAGCGGCGGCGTGTTTTTCGCGACCATAGAGGATGTGGAAGGCGCATCCGTGCGTTATTTTGGCTGCAGCCCTGATGCCATGTTCGAAATAGACGAGGATTCTTATAACAGGCTGCAGCGGATATACAAAAGCCAAACCGGCCGTCTGAAGGTTTCAAGAAACATAAAAACGTTCAAGCAACTGGGAAAATATGCCATAGTCGAAAATTTTCCTTACGGCCTGCTTTTGGATGACGGGGTTAATTTTGCCAGAAGCGGCTGCAGATTCTACGTGGATATGAACGGCGGGGGGTTCACGGAAGTGGAACCCTCGGAGTTTTATGCGATGAAGCGGATGTTCGACCCGCGCAAAGCAGCCGCGCGCCTGAAAAGAACAGATATAATATGAAGCGGACAAATGATTAAGATGGCAGACGACAAGATGGTGGTGACGCCCTGGGAGGTGAGCGGCAACATAGATTATGAAAGGCTCATCAAGGAGTTCGGGACGCAGCCGCTCACGGACGCGCTTGTCAGAAGGATAGAAAAGGAGGCGGGCAGAAGCCATTTCATGCTTAGGAGGAAGGTATTCTTTTCGCACAGGGAACTGGACGTACTCCTCAGGGAGCATGATGAGGGGAAGCCGTGGGCGCTGTACACAGGCAGGGGGCCTTCGGGCGGCACGCACCTTGGCCACATGCTGCCGTGGATTTTCACGAAGTACCTGCAGGATGCGTTCAACGTGCACTTATACTTCCAGATAACCGACGACGAGAAATTCCTCTGCAAGCCCAGCCTGTCGCTGGAGAGCACGAACAAGCTCGCTTACGAGAATGCCCTTGACCTCATAGCGCTGGGCTTTGACCCGAAACTCACGCACATAATAATCGACACGGAGTATGCAAGAACGCTGTACAAGATAGCCCTGCAGGTCGCCAAGAAGGTCACGATATCGTCAGCGAAGGCCGTCTTTGGCTTCATGAACGAAACGAACATAGGTATGGTATTCTGGCCCGCGATGCAGGCGGCGCCCTGCTTCCTGCCGAGCGTTCTTGAGGGCAGGCAGGTCAGGACGCTTATACCCGCCGCCATTGACCAGGACCCGTATTGGAGGGTTGTGAGGGACGTTGCCCCGAAGCTTGGATATCCCAAGACAGCGGCGATACACAACATATTCCTGCCGGCGCTTGAAGGCCCGGGAAAGATGTCGACATCCGCAGGCGAGCACGCAACGATTTTCACGACTGATACGCCTCGGCAGGTTGAGCAGAAGATAATGAAGTACGCGTTCTCCGGTGGCCGCGGCTCGATACAGGAGCACAGAAAAAAGGGCGGGGTGCCGGAGGTTGACATGTCGTTTCAGTGGCTCAGGATAATGTTCGAGCCGGATGACAGGAAGCTGAAGGCAATTTATGATGACTACAAGTCTGGCAATATGCTCACAGGAGAACTAAAGCAGATGCTAATCAGCAAGATAAATGCTTTCCTCAAGAAGCATCATGAAGAAAGGGAGAGGGCAAAGAAGAATCTGGACAAGTTCATTCTGAAGGATTGATTGCGGGGAGCAGGATTTTCGAACCCCTTTCCGTCACGCTCATGACACTTCGGTGTCATGGCGCGCCTGACAGCATTTGGCTGTCAGTTGCGACGCTTTTTGTCCAAGATTATGGAAAGGGTTGGTCGAACCTGCGAAGGCATTACCCACCAGACGGCATCAGCCGTCGAGTTCTAAGCCACACGATATCTTATCAATGTCTCCCGACTCAAAACTTAAGTCAAAGAACTTAAGTCG
>CAZCTG010000067.1:0-4656 GCA_964501695.1 uncultured archaeon
GGCAAGTACTGCATCTGGGTGAAGTAGATATTTTTGTTAGATTCAAGGAGCATTTAAATACGCAGCCGCAACAAACATAGTAAGAATTTGATGTGATTAGATGCCAGCAAAAATCGAGTCCCACAGGAAGAACCCGCTCCTCAAAAGGGAGGAGGCGTGGATTGTTGTGGAGCACGAAGGCAAGGCCACGCCTAAGAGGGCAGGCGTGATTGAAGAGGTCTCCAAGGCGATGAAGGCCGACAAGCAACTGGTAATAATAGACAAGATATTCAGCAGGGAAGGCAAGGCATCCTCAAGGGCTAGGGTATTCGTTTACGCGAAGAAGGAAGACATCCCTGCGGCCAAGGCCGAGAAGATGAAGAGGCGAATGGAAATTGCAAAGAAGGAGGAAGCCGCGCCTGCAGAACCTGCGAAATAAACAATTCTGAGGATAGATGATTATGGGATACGAAAAGAAGAAAGGTGACGCGGCGTCCAAGCACGAGAAAAAAGTCGAGCACAAAGGCAAGAGGGTGCGCAAGGGCAGGAAGCATTCGAGCCTTCAGGCAAGCAAGGCTTACAAGGTTGAAGGTGGCAACCTCTCCAGAACCAAGAAGCAATGCCCGCGCTGCGGCGCGGGGACATGGCTCGGGGCGCACAAAGGCAGGCTTTACTGCGGCAGGTGCCACTACACGTTCTTCGAGAAAAAGGAAATGGGTAAATCTACATGATTATTTCTTGACCCTGCCGTACTTGTCCTCGTAACGGACTATGTCGTTCTCGTCGAACGCGCCGCGCGATATCTCCAGAATAAGCGTATCGTCTATGGCGGAAACCCTGTGAATCATTCCGCGCGCTATCACTATGCCGCCGCCCTTGCTTAGCACTATGGTCTCGAGCCTTTCCTTCGGGCTGTACCCGTACTGTATCCTCACCTTGCCCTTGAGCACGTACCAGTCCTCATCCCTGTGCTTGTGTGTCTTCAGCGAAGTCTCCTGGCCCTGCTCTATCTTGAGAATCTTGACCGTGACCTTCTCGTTCTTCGCGAATGTTATGAACCCTCCCCAGGGCTTGTCCAGCCTCTCAATCATGCAACACACATCCACTCATAAAAAATTATCAGGCTTATATTAAAATGCCATTCATCCCACTATAATCCCTCTTTCAGCCGCTTGAAGACGTATGCATGCGTCTTGCCTTTCAGCAGCAGCTCGACGGCTTCCCGCGCCTGCGCGAGCTGCCTCGCGTCGCCGATTATCGAAACCGTCTTGCCGTATATGGCGAGCTTGGCGCCGGTCTCGTCCTCTATGGTCTTCTTGGCCTGCCCACCCCTGCCTATCACGCGCGACATAAGGCGCTTCTCCGCCTTTTTCGTTTCGCCGCGCAGGGATATGACGTCTATGCAACAGTCCTCGTCGAGGAGCAGCATGGCGTCCGTCAATGAGAAGCCCCTCGCTATTGCAAGGACAATGCTGCGCGCCGCCATGACGTCCAGCGGCTCGCCCTCTATTTCGACGCCGTCACCCACGCGCAGCCTCGTGCCTGTGGCCTTTTCTATCGCGGCCTTGGTTTTCCCATCCCTTCCTATCAGCGCGGCTTTCCTTTCGTCGGGAATGAGGATGTTTTCTATGGACATGACTTTCGCCTTGTCGTTCAACTAACCGCGCGTTGAATTTATGAACGCGGTGGGGTTGGTTTATAATAATCAGCCCTTCCAGAGGCCGCGCCTCTTTATCCAGCCGGCCTGCGTCCTCGTGTATATCCAGATTATGTCGGCCTTCGCGTCGGGCTCTATCTCCCAAGGCTCTATTATCACGAGGTCTCCCGGGGAAATCTTCACGCTCTTCCTGAACTTTCCCGGTATCCTGCATATACGCGCCTTGCCGTCGCTGCCCGTCACGTTGAACCTGCTGGCGCCGAGCATCTCGTTTATCACGCCCATCTGCTCCCTGCCCCGCGGCATGCGCACCCTTATCTGCTCAACGGGCTGGCCGCGGAGGCGGCTCGTTTCTGGCTGTTCTTCGGCCATATCAAACCATTGTGGCGGCGTTATTTAAGTTAGTATCTTTGTTGAAATTCTCTGTTCAAGCAGCAGAAAATCATGATTGGCTGTGTCTTGATGCCATCTTGGCTGATGATTTGTTTCCAAAATCAGTGCATTGGATGAGTTAGTATATGCTGCCCATCATGAGCTCTATCTCCACGGGCTGCATCATGTCGGTGTTGTAGACCTTGTACATCGTGGCCTTCACCGGACCTGACATGGTAAAGCCAGGGGCCACATCGTACTCCTCGCCGCTTGCCCATATCACAAGGGACTTCAGGAGGACTGACATGTCATCGTTTGCGAGGCTTGCCCCTCCCGACAGCCATGCTGTCCTTCCCCTGTCACTTGCGGCTGCCTTGTTGGCTATGAGCGCCGGTGAACCCGCGCTTGTCTGGTTCAGCAGCGCCCTTGCGGACGGAAGGACTATCTCTATCTGCTCATCACTCTCAAGGAAATCAGCGAACATATGCGACTCGTTTATCTTCATGCCCGTGCCGTTGGGTATATGGTAGAAATATTTGTAGATATTGTAATACGTCGAGTTGGGGTATCCTGCCTGGGCGTTGAAGGCTATCTCGGCTTCCGAGGGGCTTGGCATCGAGCTTGAGAACGCTATGCCGAAAAGCCTCTGGTGCACGTAGCCCATGTCCCCGAAATTCTCCCCCGGCCCGGCAAGCTGCAGGTTCAAGTCCCTCACTTCTACCAACCCGCCCCCGTCCGCGAGGTACTTGTAGGCGTTCGTGTAGCTTATGTTGCGGTCCATCACGACTATTACGTCATAATCGAATGGCAGGTCGTCGGTTGTTATGTTCTCCACCGTGAAACCGGGGTCCTGGCCGTTTATCGAGAACGCGGGATTTTGCAGTGTGCCGCTGACCTGGCCGTATTCCCCGTCATTGAAGCATACGCAGCCCACCCTTATGCCCGGCTTTATGACGTTCCTGAGCTTCACGGAATAAACGATGTTGCTCATGTTCAGGGTGCTGTTTATCGCGGCTGAAACCTCGTCCCCGTTGAACCAGTCTATGCCCGCGGCTTCAAGCGAGTGCAGCATGTCATTTACTTTCGTGGAAAGCGAAACTCCCGACCAGTCCGTGTCTATGCCAGGGGTGTTCACGAACTGCACGACGATCACGAACATGGCAAGGAGGACTATGATTATCTCGACTATGTGCATGAAGCCTTTCATTCTCATGGATGGCACTTACTTAATATAGGTCGTTTTGGCTTTAAACACCCATATGCTTGTCCCGTTTATGCGGATGTTGATGTTTATAAAAAGGTAACATCGACTCTCTCATCACCTATAAAAAGCTGCAAACCAAAAATTACTTGTGATGTCATGGACCTCAGGTCGTACCTTAAGAGCACCTTCGGCAAGGACCTGTTCAGCCACCTCAACAAGAACGAGATAGCCGAGGAGCGCATAAAGGCCGAGAAGAAGGTGGAGAGGATTTCTGACGAGATGCAGGTGATACAGGACAAGATACAGAGGCTCATGATAGACTCGAAGGGCAAGCCCAGGCCCATGAAGATGCTCAACATCCAGAAGATAAAGACGCTCAGGCTGGAGAGCAACACGAAGCAGCAGGAGGCCGAGCATTACATAAAGCAACTCCAACTTCTACTACTCGTCGAGGCGATGAGAGAGCACCAGACCAGCAAGCACAAGAACAAGTTCATAGAGAAGCTGCTACACTCGGACATAGAGCACCTCATGAACGTGCTTTTCGACGAGGACGTCAAGAAGGCGATAGAAGAGGGCAAGATAGACGAGGTCAAGAACAAGCTCAGGTCCACCTTCGGCAAGGAGGAGCTGCCCACCGACGAGGAGACGAGGGAGCTGCTCAGGACGATAGACGAGCTGGAGGACGTGGACGAGGAGACCGCCATCAAGATGGCCGGCGAGAAGGCCAGGAAGATAGCCGAGGCGCCCGCGAAGAAGCCGCTCACCGAAGTGGAGTGAGCAGCCTTAAATGTTTTTCTGCCATAGCAGTGTCATGAGATTCACACGACTCATTGGTTCGTATCCTGTGGATTTTCCTCAGGGATATGGAAAGTACAGCGAAAAAACAGTATTTGTTTTCTGTTATCATGATACCGGGACCGGAGAAATAGGCTTTCTTCCTGTATTTGACGGGGATGTCCCGCTGTAAGGAAATGCAAAAGAATACGCAAGAAGCAGCGTACTAAAACAGATGCCTGATGTGTGCAAAAGAAACCTTAGACCTCTACTCTGATTCGGCTTTTCCCAGATTTAAATCCCTGAAAGATAATTGTAGCTAATATGACTTCTGACATACGCGAGAGCATACTCAAGACGCAGCTGCGCAGGGAGCTTGACGCCGCGAAGGCGCTGGAATCCGACGGGAAGTTCAAGGAGGCGGGCGTGCATTACACGAGAGCGGCCGCGCTCTACAGGCGCGTCGGCAGGATGAAGACGCCCGCGCAGGCGCAGGCGACTCTTGAAGTGGCGGGACAGTACGAGAACATAGGCCAGACAATGAAGAACCCTGCCGCGAAGCTGAAGGACGCCGACCTTGACCCGAAGATATACGAGGAGGCCGTTTCCTCGCTGGTCGTGACCGAGAAGCCTGACACGAAATGGGAGGACATCGGTGGGCTGGAGG
>CAZCTG010000068.1:0-4612 GCA_964501695.1 uncultured archaeon
TTTCTGCTAAAGCTCTTTATTGAAAAGAGCTTTGTACCGTTGATCTACCAGCCCTAACTTATATTTCTCAAATCGCCGTTAAGCACATTGTCGGTCACGGCAAGTATCTCTTCCTTGTATCCGATTTCCGGCGGCGCGTTGAGCAGGAACACCTTCTTGTCATGGACGTGCGCGAACCCCATCTCCATCAGCGTGTTGCCGCCTATGTAATTCTTCACGCCGTTCTTGTCTATGTTGAGCACCAGTATGGCGTCGCTGTTCGCGATGGCGTTGTAATACCATTTTATGTATCCGTATTTCCTTTTGACGACATGGTGCTCCGTCTTTACATCTTCCGGTATACCCTTTGCTGCATAATTGCCGTATTCCGGATGGATAATTGCCTGATGGCCCATGCTGTTGAGCTCATCCCTGTATCTGACCATATCCTTGCAAATGGCGGAACTGCCGCATATCACAATCTTCATATGGACCTGATGAGACTTCCTGCTCTGCTGGAAGTGCCTGCGCCAGCAGTGCAATCGAACTCATGACCCCCACGTTATCAGCGTGGTGCTCTACCACTAAGCTACAGGTCCGATACCCCCGCCGGGATTTGAACCCGGGTTACAAGCTGTTTCTGAACCATCCTTCATGGATAGGTACACGAGAAGCTCGTGTGCTTGGCCGCTACACTACGGGGGCAATACTAGCCGCTTGGTTCTCTTGGTTAATGCGACGTATCAGCTTATATCAAATTTTTCGTTATATATATTATAAGCCGCCTTCACAATAGATATTAGCGAGATTTATGACTAAGATAAGCATGACAGAGAGCCCGAAACTGAGGAACCCGCTGCTGATAGAAGGGCTTCCGGGAGTGGGCAACATAGGCCGCGTAGCCGTGGGCTACATGATAAAGGAGCTTGGAGCCAAGAAGTTTGCCGAGTTGCACTCGGAGCATTTCTTCCCGTTCGTGATGCTGCAGGAGAACTACAAGGTGCACCTGCTGAAGAATGAATTCTACTACTGCAAGTCCAAGGCCAAGGTCGGCCGCGACCTCATCCTGCTGGTGGGCGACTGCCAATCGCTTTCGCCCTACGGCCACTACGAGGTGGCCGAAGCCATACTGGATTTCGCGCAGAAGCTCGGCGTCAGGGAGGTCTTCACGATAGGCGGGCTTGCCACTGGGGAGCTGGAAAGCAAGGCCGGCGTGCTCGGGGCCGCGACAAGCGAAAAAATCAAGGAGAAGTACGCCAAATCCGGCATAAATTTCACCGCGGGCGAGAAGGTCGGCTACATAGTCGGCGCCGCAGGGCTCATACCAGGCCTCGGCACTAAGCGGGGCATGGAGGGGCTATGCATACTGGGCGAGACCACGGGCTTCCCGATAGTGACAGACCCGAAGGCCGCAGAGGCTGTGCTGAACGTTCTGACGAAGATTCTCGGCGTCAAAATCAACACGGCAAGGCTGGACAGCAGCGTCAAGGAAATGGAAGGGTTCATAAAGAAAGTCGAGTCTCTCCAGAAGAAGGCGCTCGAGGACATAAGGAAGCAGGAGCGCGCGCCCGTTGACGGCAAGGAGCAGCTCAGGTACATCGGATAAAGGCTTAAATACCATCCAGACATACTTCTAGACAATCGGTGTTTCAATGAAAACCAAGGAAAGCTATTCCCGCTACGAGAAGACAAGGATAATCTCAGCCCGCGCGCTGCAGATAGCGCAGGGCTCGCCCCTGCTCGTCAAGGCCCCGAAGGGCATCACAGAGCCGTTCGAGATAGCCAAGCTCGAGTGGGACGCGGGCATGATACCCATAGACATCAAGGAGCGCAAGCCCAAGAAGTAAGGCTTCTGTTTCTGCATAAAAAGAATTTAAATACTTATACAGCGTATATGGAAGTGGGCACAGCAATGTTGTGCCTTATAGATGCCAAGTTGGACAAAACTTCCCGCAGCCTCGGACTGCGGGTTGTCGGTTGCATCGGGGTCCCCAATTGCCTGTCTTTCAACGCATATGAATGGTATCTCTTAGCAGTTGAGAATATGCGGCTGCAACAGAAAATAAATGTTGCAGGCATATCATCCAGAACATGAAGTGAATGATATGGTTGATACGGAAGACAATATGCTCGTGGACAAGACGGAATATCTGACGGCAGGCATACACATAGGAATGAAATCCTGCACGCCCTTCCTGCGGAGGTTTGTCTACAAGGTCAGGGAAGACGGTGTCGCAGTCTTCAATCTCAAGATGCTTGACGAGAGGATGCTAACGGCGGCCAAGTTCCTTTCGGGATTCTCCAAGATAATGGCGGTTTCAAGGAAGGAGGCTGCAGGCAAGGCAATAACGGTCTTTGCGAAGGTCGTGGGCGCAAAGGCCATAGCAGGCCGCTTCCCGCCCGGCACGTTGACAAACCCCAGCTTCAAGGAGTTCTACGAGCCCGATGTCATTATCGTGGCAGACCCGCTGGTGGACGAGCAGGCAGTGAAGGAGGCGAAGAAGAAGCGCATCCCAATAGTGGCATTGTGCAATACGTTCAACACCGCTAGGGACGTGGACCTCGTGGTGCCTATGAACAACAACGGCAAGAAGTCTCTGGCGCTTGCGTTCTGGATTCTTTCAAGGGAGATGTTGAAGCAGCGCGGAAGCAAAGAAAAGTTCAAGATGAAAATCGAGGACTTCGGCGGCGAGACAGGGCCTACCGAAGAAGCTGAAGGCGAAACCAAAACCCGGGGAAGAAAGAAAGTAAAGCCAAAGGGGAAGGGGCAGTGAGATTATGCCACTCAAGCAGCAGAGGATTATTGCGGCGCAATTGATGAAGTGCGGCGTGTCGAGGGTCAGGTTTGCGTCGGAGTCGGATGTAGCCGAGGCGCTAACAAGGGACGACATAAGGAAACTCATAATGAAGGGCATAATCTATAAGATACAGAAGAAGGGCACGTCCCGCGGCCGCGCGAGGGAGATACTGCGCCAGAAGAAGCGCGGCAGGCGGAGGGGGCCGGGCAGCATAAAGGGCAAGTGGGGCAGCAGGAACCCTCCGAAAAGGCGGTGGATGAACACGATAAGGCCGCTGCGCAGGCTGCTTGCCGAGCTCAGGGACTCGGGCCAGCTTTCAAGAGCCGACTACAGGATGCTTTACGGCAAGGCCAAGGGCGGCGCCTTCAGGAGCAGGAAGCACATGATGCTCCACATCAAGGAAGAGGAGCTGCTGAACAAAGGCAGCATGCCCGAAAAGAGTATAGCAGCCAAGGCAAAACGTAAAGAAAAGAAGGCAGAACCCAAACCAAGTAAGAAGACCAAAACACCAACTAAAAGAAAGGCATCATCAGCCATCAAAAAAACAAGCAGCAACCCACCATCAAAACCAAAGGAGGAAGCCAAAGTTTGATATAATTTAAATGCCGCCATTAACCCAAATCAACAAGCGGCTCCGTCATAAATGCCAAGGCGAAACATATGGCCCGCGGAAGGACACACATAGTGCCGCACAGGCGCAGGAGGGAAGGGAAGACGGACTACAGGAAGAGACTGGCCCTCGTCAAGTCCAAGAAGCTGCGCCTCGTCGTGAGGAAGTCGAACAACGGCGTTACGTGCCAGATCGTCGAATACGGCCACGCAGGCGACAGGACACTCGTGCACGCCGACGCTTTCGAGCTGAAGAAGCTGGGCTGGACAGGGCCGACGGGCAACATACCCGCGGCCTATCTCACGGGCATGCTCTGTGCCAAGCGCGCCCTCCAGAATAAGTGTTCCGAAGCAGTTTTGGACATCGGCCTTTACAGGAACACGAAAGGCAACAGGCTTTTCGCCGCGCTGAAGGGCGCAATCGACGGCGGGCTAAGCATCCCGCACTCAAAGGAGGCCTTCCCCTCCGACGAGCGCATTGCAGGCAAGCACATACCCGCTCCCGCAGGCGACAAAATCCGCAAGGACTTCGAAGAAGTCCTGAAGAAGGTTGCTAAATAAATACTTTAACAGATGACGCCAATTATTCTTATGGCATTGATTTACGAAACTAAAAATTTTTTAGTGGAAGCGCCAGAAAAACCTCATATTACTAGGACAGACGGCGGGCATATCAGGATAATACCCAAAAGATATATGGTTGACAGGACAGAGATGCTGCCAAAGGAGGCAATTGAATTCATAAGGCTTACCATAGTGGTTGGCGAAGCAATGAAGCAAGGTCTTGCCAAGCGCGGCATAAATCTTGCGAGAATAAACTATCAGGACAATGGCAATTGGGCCTTCAAAACCGGAGACAAACCCCGTTTCCATCTGCATCTTTATGGCAGGATAAAGAATGAAAAATATCAGAAGTTTCCAGAAGCTCTTTTCTTTCCGGATAGGCTGACCGGCTTCTATGATAATTTCGAGCCTCTCAATCATGCCGATACAAAGGAAATTCGGATCCAGATAATCCGAATTCTAAAGGAGAAGAAATACAAAGACTCAAATTGGGGTTTCTAATCCGCAAAGGCTCCCGCGACCAGCAGCGGGAAGATGATTGTGGCGTCGCCGAAGACCTTGGCGGTTTCTGCGCGCCCTGCAATTTTGCCCCAGCTCTTGGCCTCCTGGGGCAGCGCGCCGCTGTCGGACGCGTCGTATTCCTGCGCCGTGTTGACGTAGAC
>CAZCTG010000069.1:0-4305 GCA_964501695.1 uncultured archaeon
CCGCTGAACATATTCAACCCTGCCAGATGGAGAATCTACAAGCCGAGGAAGCCGTGCAGGTATGCGATTGAGGTCAGTCGTACCTGAACACGAAGTCCGTGCTGGCAAGGTTGCTGCCTTTCTTGAATGCGTCCAGCATAGCCAACCTGATGCCTTCTGTGGGGACACCGGACCTTTCTAATATGGTTGCCAACGGAATGCCATATACTGCGGCAACTATGTTCTGCGCTATGTCGTGCTTGGCGCACTGTAATGCCATAAGACCAGACACCGGATAGTCAATGCCGTATATATACTTGCTGGCCCAGTAAAGGGGGCCTGACCTGTCGACCTTCTTCCTGAAGACGCCCACGGTGCCTATATAGTTGCTCGGGAGCCCCACCTCAGCTGCGTAGTCGCGTTCCCACAGCGACTTGCCCTTGGTGTCCTCCCTTGGCAGCCAGTTCCTCAGTATCTCCATCTCTTCCTGTATGTAGTTGTTGAATATCTCGCTGGTTATGTACTGCCTCAAGTGCCTCTGGATGAACGTCCTGTTCGTGATTTCATTATAATCATTGGCCGTTAGCTTCTTCATCCTTGAAATCCTATTGACCTGATAATACTTGATGCCATCTTCGAGCTGCGCTGCTGTTGGAGGGTTGGGCTTGTCATACGTTGTCCAGAAGACCGGCCAAGGGTTGCCGCTGGCATCAAAATGGGCGTATATCCTCTCTATTTTTGTCCTGCCAGGACCGAAGCCTATGGCTAGAGTCCTGAGCAAGGGGGACATGTTCTGCACATGCGTCATGGCTACCGAATCGAATCCGTCGGCCATGTCCCCAATCACGTTGTTCGCAAAGCTACCCTGCGGGAATGCGCCTGCGGCTATTCTTGAAACACCCCCCTTTATCTTGTTCACTACAACCCCCCTTGTGTTCCTCGTCACCCCTTTGAGGGGACTGTACTGTTCGACAAGACTCTCCCAAATCGATTTGTACAACCTGCCAAACAGGCTTTCATCCTCGGATTTGGCAAGCCCGCCGCTGTGGTATCTTTTCACGTAATCCGAGGCTTCGCTGCAGCCGTCGCCGCCGAGCAGTTTGAGCGCATGCTGGCTGAACTTCCTGTCCTTGCCGCTCGCGTTCCTCGCGCGTGCCTTGTGTATATTAATGGCCTCTCTTACAGCAGCATAATCGCCAATCCCCATTAGCCTGTTTATCACACCAACATCCATCTCTGCATGCTGAATCGGATCTTCATCAGAAACGTAATCATGACCCTTTTCATGCCGAGCAGTGTACCTTGCCGCTGCCATAGAATCCCTTACGCCTTCAATCCTACTCATTGCATCAGGCGCAAGCACTTCAATGTTGCCGTTTCCATCGTTGTAACCCATGAACCTGCCGTTGCCTATGCTTCTTCTGAATCTTACATCTATTCTGGTTTCATCATAAAGCTGCTCTTCAAGCGCTGCTAATGATACCATACCAATCACTCAACCTTCATGCCATTACAGGCTGCGGAGCCATAGCAAGATTTTCAATTCTATCACTTGTGTAATCTAGCCATCCCTTTGCTCTTTTAATCCAGGATTTTATTGGCCCGTCCTTTCTGAACATCCTTCCTGATGTCACAACATGACTGCTGTCTATGAAACCTACCTTTCCGCGCGTCCTCATTTTCTTGACAAAATCAACATCTTCTTGCATGGCGAGATTTTCATCAAATTTAAACCCCAAACCATTCTTGAAGTAAATGAACTGCCCGTTGCCAATGGTTGGTATGTATTTGCCTATCACAGGCATGTTCATCAGTGGAGTAAGATACCTGCCTGCCATGCTCGTCCAGTCGTAGAAAGCGCTCTCGCCGCAGGTTTCCATGTCAGGTTTTATGTTCGTCATCCCGCCGACATAGCCAGAATTTACGCTGCCTTCAACCCTTTCGAACATGTTTTTGTCATCAACAACAGTATCAGCATCAACACAAACCACGGTCTTATATTTGGCTATCTCTATTCCCCTGTTTCTTGCCCCTGAATACCCGAGTGGCATTTCTGAACGTATTGCCGTTATGCTTGCCCTTTTCTTAACAGCATCATATACGCTATTTGGAGTACCATTGCAAACAGCCAAGATTTCAACAGGACCTCTGTATTCCTGTTTTTCGATGCTGTCAAATACACAATCAAGCTGGCCAATTCCTTCGCCGGGACCGATTGGCACTACCACAGAAATGCCCAGAGCTTTATCTGGGTTGAAGCCATCTTCCATGAGCTCACTAACCACACGCGAACTGTACATGCTTTCCTTATGTCACTATCTATAAGTGACAATTCACAAACATTTGTTAGAAGGAAGCTTTATAAACCTTTCGGTGGGGCGACGCCTATCGATTTACTATGAATCTCATATACTTTGCAATAAAGCGAAACCTCAGACCTTTAGGCCTGAGAAGTCTTAAATACCCTCTTCTCGAGCTCTCGCCAGACCAGCAGGGTGACAACGAACCCCAGCAGGGAGCCTATCGTGACGTCAAGCCACGTATGCACGCCCAAGGCGATGCGGCTGGCTGCTATTGCCACGGGCAGTATGAAGATGGGCAGCTGCCAGCCCTTCCTCTGGACGAGCCACAGCGACGTGAACACGGTGAAGGCAACCGCTGCGTGCCCGCTCGGGAAGCTCGGGTCGTTGGCGGGGCAGTAAGGATTGCAGGCCTCCTGAATCATGGTGCACGGCGTGCACGGCCTTGCTATCGGAAATTCTGCCTTCAGGAAGAACGCCAGCGCCAGCACTATGGCAAGGCTCGGTATCATCACCATGAGGAACCTTTTCATGGGCAGCCTGTATCTGTACCAATAAAATCTTATTATAAAATACACGCCCACGAACAGCGCCGAAAGCACAATCCAAAGTAGGGGCTCGCCTATGAAGGTCAGGACGTAAAGCGGGTTCAGGAAGAGGGAGGCCATAATATATATTGTTTTTATATTCTATTAAGCGTCTTCAATCCCGTATTCAGAGCTGCCCATGCCGAGCTTCTCCGCCTCCTCTATGTGGACGAGAGGCGACTTGAGCCACATCTCCGTGAACAGCTCCCTGCCCATCCTCCTGTTGACCAGCTCGACGGAAACGCGGTCAATGGCGCACGCGTCCCCGCCCATCACTACGCCTATGTCAGGGCAGACGACGCGCAACCCCCTCGACGAGCAGTCGCAGACGTTGGTTATCCTGCGGAGGACGTTGATATAATAAACCTTTTTGAATGTCTTCAGTGCCGCGTTCGCGCCGTCGGCAAGCAGCGCGTCGAATTCCGCAACGCGCGGCTTCAGGCATTTCCGCGGGCAGTTCTGGGCGCACTTCGAGCAGCCGTAGCAGTTTTCGTAATCAAAGATAGGCCCATTTTCATCATATTTTATGCATTTCTGCACGCAGACTTCAAGGCATTTTTTGCACAGCGCGCAGCCCTTTCCATAAACAGGTTTTCCGCCGTCGTGGACATCTTTCTTGCTCTTCCTTGTGAGCGCGCCCATGCCGAGGTTCTTTATCGCGCCGCCGACGCCTATTAGAGCATGGCCCTTGAAATGTGTCAGCACGAGCACGCCCTCGGCCTCCGCGAGATGCCTGCACACCTGATACGTCATGTGCTTGCCCTTCGATTCAACGAATTCTTCGGATACGACGACAGGGCAGCCGACAACATCTTCGGAGAAGCCGAGCCCCGCGGCCTGCTTCTTGTATCCGTCCGCCGTGTGCCTCGGCCCCTCGTACATCGTCGGCGAATCGAAGAGGAACGGCTTCATGTTCATTGATGTCATGAGCCTGACAACCTTCCTGACGAACTCGGGTTGTAGGTGGTTTGGATTGTATTTCTCACCCATGTGGAGCTTTATGGCTACTGAATCCCCGCTCTTGAACATGTTCTGAAGCTCTTCTTTCAGCCTTGAGAGCATCTTCTTGTCGGTTTCGGTGAAGTAAAGCTTGTTTATCATTCAACCAACCCCTTACCTTTGTTGGAACATCATGGCCTCTGGACAGCTGTCAAAACCCTTCCTGCTGGGACACTTCCTTCCATAACGCACAACACTCAGACACCAGACTCCGCAAGCATATCCCTCTCGTCGTCGCGCAGCATCTGCTTGACCTTGGCTATGCGCGCCAGATTGGTTTCCGTCGTGAAGTGCGTCTTCAGCACGTCGTTCTCGCCGAAGTCCTTGCCCAAGACGACATCATCCATCGAGAGTGCAACCCTGTCGCCCGCCTTCGCCTCCTGCCTGTTCATGCCTTCTGACTGGATTTCCTTTATCTCGCCAACGACACGGTCTTTCAG
>CAZCTG010000070.1:0-4173 GCA_964501695.1 uncultured archaeon
GCATGGGGCCGCGCATGCCGAATTAACGAGTCAAGGAATGCAACCTTATTTTTGACAACGCAATGGAATACTCGTTCAAAGGCCGCGCATGCCGAATTAACGAGTCAAGGAATGCAACGATGTAGCAGAAGGAATAACAGCAGAAAACATAACCGCCGCGCACGCCGAATCAACGAGTCAAGGAATGCAACCTTTTAAATACCGCAAGATAAGTTACATATATCTGTTAAACATATATAGGTGCTGGTTGATGTTATGAAAATCGGCGGAAAGGTCAAGGACATAAGGCTCAATGGTTATACTGTTAGCGTAATCACTCCCAAAGAAAGGATTTCGTATGAAGAGGGTGTGAGAAGGATAGACAAGATATTAGCAGAAGCATCTAAGTAGTGTAGTTCATTGTTTTAGAAGTTTGTTTTCTGTCATTGTTTTATCGTAGAATTTTCTCATCCTGCCTATCTTGCCTTCATATGTCACAAAAAACAGGTCATGTTGTTTCGCAATATCAACATGTATGCAATCAATTATGTGCTGGTGTTTGTCTAGGAATTCGAGTATGTCAGTTGAAACTACGACGCCATTGAGCTGTGCTTCGCCTATTTTGTCCCTTAGTATGATTTCAAACCCCATTATATTCTGCAACTCGTCTATCAGAGCCTTTATGGCTCCTATGGTGAGATTCTTGCCTGCGAAGTCCTTGCCATATTTCAGCGTATGGACAAGCTCGGCTACAGATATCAACGATATGAATTTTTGCATTCCTTTCTCTTTTGTCAGAAACTTGATTATCTGAGGCGTGTCTGAATACCTGTTAGGGTATAACCTATGCAGAAACCATCTGACGAGGAGGGAGTTATCTACATAGACCTTGTCTGGCTTCATAGCGATTATTCTTCATGAGATGATATAAAGAAAGCTATAATTTCATTTTCACGCCAACCCTCCGAGCGCGGCATAAGAAGAACCTACTTGCTTAGGACATGCAATCCCGTGAGTATGGTCTTCAGGTGTAGCAGGACGGATACTATCACGGCAACGAGTAGGAACACCGGCGAGTTTCCCGATATGCTCAGCGCGAGCATCACGAGCCCGCCAACGAGCGCGAACACGAACACGGTGAACCCGTGCATGCTCCTCGAGGAGGGCATTACTGCGTCAAGGAATCCCGCTATTCCAAGAATAACGAGTATGGCGTCTATCGCAGGCCCCAGTGCGGGGTTGAACACCCCACCTGCGACAAGGAAGCCTGCTATGAAGCCCTTCAGCATCGCCTCCGGGCTCGTCAATGATGTCCAGTTGCTGTTTGCTGCCATATATTTCGCCTTCCTATCGATGACGGTCTCGCTTTGTGACTTTGTTGAATGCGAGGGTTAATTCATATCAACTTACCCGTACACGCCGCCCGCCGAGGGCACTTCATGTTCCTCAAGGCCGAATTCCCTCTTTATCTCGTTCTTGAAGTTGTATATCATGCTCTGGCACTTCTTGATGTACTGCCTCCTGGCCCTGTTGTAGAAGAGGTACGAGTAAAGGTACCACACCGTCCGCAGCAGCGGCCACCACGCCTCGAATTTTGTGATAAGCGTCCCGCTGAGCTGCAGGCTGAACTTGCCCATCTTGGTGTCCTTGTGCTGCTCGCCCTGCAGCTTCATGTCGACCTTCATTTCCGTGAACCTGCTGAGACTTTTCTTGACCCACCACAGTGAAAAGAATGTGCGCACGTCGCCCGTTATGTCCCAGTTGAGCCTCCAGTTGTTGGTTCCCGAGGCACTCACGTGGAAGAACGGCCTTATCAGCCCGGTGACCTTCTCTGCCACCAGCCACGGGTTCTTGCCGGTGTACCTGACGTACGTGTATTTTTCGGGCGTCAGGCATTCGTCCGTGACTTCTATTTTCGCCATATATAGCGCCTTCCTCTTGATGACGGACCTGCTTGTTGCTTTCGTTGAATGCAGGAGTTTAACTTATATATCAAGAATCATTTCTTCGGCTCTGCCGCAGCAGGCGCGGCCTCGCCGAGCTTCTGACAGTACTGCTTCATCTTGTCCATGAAGATTATCGTCGCGTGCCTGCATTCCTCGGCGTACTCTTCCCTCTTCTTGTGGTAGAACGCCCTGTGCCAGAAGGTCCTCAGCATCTCGTAGAAAAGCGAGCGCTGCCACACCGTGTCCTGCGGGTATTCGGTCCTCAAGAGGCCCCTAACGACTATGGCAACCTTGCCGTTGCCCTTGCTGTCGTCCTCGCCGCTTATATCCATCCTCATGTAGAGGTAGCTGAACAGGTCCATGTCCTTGTGTATCCACCAGCGCACCCTGAACTTGTCGCCCTTGTCGGTCTTGCCCCAGTTGTAGTCCGTTTCCTGTATGTCGCTGGTTGTGACGTTGAAAACCGACTTCATAGTCTCGTACATGAGCTTGTAGAGCTTCTTCACGTTCGGGCCCACGAACTTCATCTCCACGCCGCCCGGCTCCTCGACGAAGCAGTTGTCCTCCATCGTCAGCTTTGCCCTTGCAAAGGCCATATATTGCGCCTCCAACTTGGTGACGGACTCCTTTGGCTCTCTTTGTCCAGCGGAGGTGTCACTTTATCCTAACTATATATTAATTGTGGTTGGAACAAATATTAAAGCACATGGACGGCTCGCTTTGCTATATCGGGTAATGCGAGAGGTAAAGGGATATTAATGTTCGGCTGAGGGCGACCGACCGCCTTCGGCGGATGAAACGCATATTGAAATGAGTGGTTGACTATGTTCGGTTGGCTCGGTATAATAGTCGGCATCCTGCTGTTCCTTATAGGCGGGTTTCTGGTGGTTTTCTTCCCATCGACGCAGGAGCACCAGGGCGCGACATTCGGCCTGACGGGCGTCATCCTCGGGTTCATACTGCTCATAGCCGCCTTCTTCCTCGTGTTTTTCTGAAATGTGGCATGCCTGCAAAGGGAAGCAGCCGTTCACAGGCAGGCATTTCCAACCTGTATGCTTCAGCTTGGCTGATGATTTGATGCAAAAAGCAAGGCATTGGGAGAAGCATCATGGCCTAAGGGACGGGGGGATGGCAAGGACATCCATCTAAACGGCAATAACGAAATCATATTAATCTAACCCTTAATAATACTTAATGGAGGCTCGTATGGCCAAGAAGAGCAAAGGCAAGGAGGAAATGCCGAGAAGGACGGACTGGTCTGCTGTGAGCAAGCCTGGCAAGACCGCGTTCTTCCGCAGGCTCACGCCCGAGGAGAAGGAAGAGGCAAGGAGGTTCATAGAAAAACACCCTGAAAGGGACGACGAGATTGCCCGCCTTGAAGGCGGCTCCGAGATGGTCATCGACATCCTGAGGTGCGGAAGCCCAGGTGTGATACTGGATAAGCCCATTACAGGCGAGGCCGTGTGCGGCCAGCCGCTGGAGATGGACATCATCCTCGACTTCACGGGCCTGCGCGGCAGCGGCAGCAACATATACCACGCGCTGATATACCAGGTGCCCAAGTGGACGTACAACGTGATGAAGGCCGACGAGAGCCTCAAGGTGTCGCCTGTCTATGCCGACCTCTACAACCTCGTCGTGGGCCAGAAGCAGAAGATAGAGGCGAGCATAAAGACGGGGCTGACGAGCGCGGCGCAGGCCGTGGCTGATTATGAACTCTTGGCGCACGATGCGCGCAGGTACGGCGAGATGCTCGACTACTTCAAGGAGGGGAAGACCGACGAGCACGTGCTGAGGTCGCTGTTCACAGACCGCGTGGACGCGTTCACGGGCGAGGGCTATTCGCTGATAACCATGGCCAAGCGCTGGCCCACGATAATAACCGATTTCATACGCATGGGCAGCCCCGAGTTCAAGGGCGAGGGCTGGGACGACGTCAAGGACATACACGCCAAGCTCGACGTCTCGGTGGCGGAGGCGACCGTGCTGAAGACGAAGGACAGGCTTTTCAAGGAATGGAAGGCGACGTTCTTCCCCGCGGTCAAGACGCGCTACGCCAGGATTGAGTCGCTCCTTAAGGCTAGGAGGAAGAGCGTCGAGGAGTACAGGAACTGGCTCAAGCCCTACATAGCCAAGTACAAGACCATGAAGGAGGCCGACGAGGCCAACCCCGCGGCATGGGTCACCGACGCCTACGTCACGCCCGGCTTCAGCCAGTCCTAAGCCATGGTGACGACTAGGCTGTGGG
>CAZCTG010000071.1:0-4150 GCA_964501695.1 uncultured archaeon
TTTACTGGACTTCTCCAGCATGAATGTATTTGACATCGTTTGTCTCCCTTGACCAGTTTAGTTAATTTTGTGTTTTATCATCAGACGAGGTGCCTAGCAACCTAAGCAGCGAATTGCCGCAGAACTATGCTTCTGGGATATTGTTTGATGATTTTAGCCTTCGCGTCTTTTCCCATTCTCAGGGAAATATAATGTGTTGTCTCATTAGACATCTTGAAAAGAATTCCGCCTACGACACAAACTTCCCCTTTCCCAACTATATTTTCAAGAATTTTTACCGCCTCAGCCGAATTTAATTTTTCCATAATGTGAGCGGCTTTTTCTTGCTCATTTAATTCACTCACAATCGAGAAAAATTGCGCTTGGTCTTCAATGGAGTACATTCTCAGCAAGATGGCGGCATCTTCGGCTTTGTTCTCTAAAATTATTCTTGCTAACTGTGTGCTGATCATTTTAATATCCTCCAAAAGTAGTCTAAAAATTAATAATATTTTGTTTTTCCATGTCTTGCGCGCGCAAGGCATCGGACTTAGGTAAACTCTAAGTCATCAGCCGCATTGGCAAGCTGATATGCAAAGATTCGCGTTTAAGGTAAGCATTAAGCATTATTGGCAATTCTATCGTGCTATTGCGACTATACAATAGTGATGAAGAAAGTTTTATAAGGGCATTTATGCCATTCAACGCACCGCTTTTGATGCCGAATCATCAGCCAAGACTAGGAAAGATAGACTAGAAGAATTGAAACTTCAGAACAACAAACTGTCCTTTGCCTATGATGTTGCTACAAAAGCCAAAATACACGCATCTTAACCGACATAAACCAGCTCGTCGTCTTCCTTAGACTTCTTTTCCTTGACCGTGGTCTTTATCTGTTCCTCGATGCGCCTGTAGAACTCCACGACCCTGGGGTTTATGCTCGGCCTGACCTTTTCCAGCGCGTCCTTGAAATTCTTCGCCGTGACTTCCTTCGCCTTCATGTCCTTGCGCAGCGCGTTCAGCCCCGCCTCGCGCGCCAGCGCCTCGATGTCCGCGCCGCTGTAGCTGTCGGTCTCTCTGGCCATCGCCTTGACATCGACGCCCTTCAGCGGCATGCCCTTCGTGTGTATCTTCAGTATCTCCAGCCTCGTCTTCTCGTCGGGCGCGGGCACCAGTATCTGCCTGTCGAAGCGGCCGGGCCTCAGCAGGGCGGGGTCTATGATGTCGGGCCTGTTGGTCGCCGCCAGCACCACGACGTTGTGCAAATCCTCTATGCCCGACATCTCGGTTAGTATGGACGAGACCACGTTCTCGGTCACGTGGGTGCCGATGTTGGCCGTGCCCCTCCTCGGCGCGACGCTGTCAATCTCGTCGAAGAATATGATGGCGGGGGCGACCTGCTTGGCGCGCCTGAATATGTCTCTGATTCTTTTTTCCGATTCTCCCACCCACTTGCTCAGGATTTCCGGCCCTTTGACCGATATGAAGTTGGCGCCCGCCTCGTGCGCCACGGCCTTCGCCAGCATGGTTTTGCCCGTGCCAGGCGGGCCGAAGAGTAGGACCCCCAGCGGCGGCCTTATGCCAATCCTCTTGAAGGCCGCGGGGTCTTTCAGCGGCCACTCGACAACCTCCTTGAGCAATTCCTTGACTTCGTCGAGCCCGCCGACATCCTCCCATTTCACGTTGGGTATCTCTATCATGACCTCCCTCATGGCGCTCGGCTCGACCATCTTGAGCGCGTTCTCGAAGTCAACCTTTTCCACCTTCAGGTTTTCTATGACCTCGGGCGGCAGCTGCTCCTCCTTCTTCCAGCTTATGCCGGGCAGCTTCCTGCGCAGCGCGCTCATCGCAGCCTCCTTCGCAAGCGACTCGAGGTCCGCGCCGACGAAGCCGTACGTTATCGAGGAAAGCCAGTTCAGGTCCACGTCCTTCGTCATGGGCATGTTCCTCGTGTGAATCTGCAGTATCTCTTTCCTTCCTTTCTGGTCAGGGACGCCTATCTCGACTTCCCTGTCGAAGCGGCCGGGCCTTCGCAAGGCGGGGTCTATGGAATTCTCCCTGTTCGTCGCGGCAATCACGATTATCTTGCCCCTGCCCTTCAGCCCGTCCATCAGCGTGAGCAGCTGCGACACGACGCGCCTTTCAACTTCTCCCGTCACTTCCTCGCGCTTGGGCGCTATGCTGTCTATCTCGTCGATGAAGATTATGCTCGGCGCGTTCTTCTCCGCTTCTTCGAAAATGCCCCTGAGGTTTGCCTCGCTGTTGTGTGCGAATACGCCGCCAAAGCCGCCCACGAAGTTCTCGGCTCCGGGCACCGAAAGGTCATAAACGTATTCGTCTTCGGCCGGGACCTCTCTGATGCTGACCACCTTGTCCCAGAATATGTCGCCGCCAAAGACTGATTCTGCAACAGGATTTTTTCTGAGGCTCTGCAGCACGTTCTTTCCTATGCTCGTTGAGCCTCTCCACGCAGAAAGCCCTGGCCTTGTTTCAACCATGTCCCTGATGGCTCCTGTTATAGGAATCTGGTCCCTTCTGGAGAACTTGTTGCTGGAGAGCAGGTATGTGGAGATTGCATAGTTCTTGTTTTCGTCAAAGAATCCTATTTCCATGAACCTATCAAGATTCTCGTGGTCTGCGAAGTAGAGCCTGCTGAGGCCTCTTTTATTGATTAATATCTTCGCCACTATGCCAAACTGCAGAAGCAGGTGGCTGATGTCATCCGCCAACCGCGGGCTTGCCGTTGAAACCTCTACAACGGGAGCAGGCGTCTTGGTGTTCACGCTGCCGTCGCCGGATATGTAGCCGCGAAGGAATGCGGCAAGGTGTTTCTTATCCAGATTGAAAACTATGTCTGGAACGCGCTTTCTCCTCGCTCCGCTGTTGAAACCCAGCACCTTCTCCATCACGAGCTTGAGGACAGCCGAATTTATGTATATGTCGCTCGCATTTGCCTTAGGCTTCCTGTATATAGTCACCATGCCGAAAAGCTTCCTGCAAAGTTCAGCTGCATGACTCTCCTCTTTTCTATGCACGGAAACCCTGACGCCTCTGTGGTTTGTGTACGAGCCTTCAGCCATCCAAAGTCCAAGGAATTCCCACAATTCAGGGGAGAACTCAAGAATTGCAGGGAAAGGCTTGCCCTTGGTGCATATCTGGAGAATGTTTTTGTCGGGCTTGACGCCCGCTTCCTTGGCCAGCGCATAGAACTTGCTGACCGATATGCCCACATTCTTGGATTTTATGTCATATACGTATTTCTTCCTCACCCCAAGAATCGAAGCCACCCTGCCTATGCCAAGATTTTCTGTTATTCTATCCAGCTCCGCCCTTGTGTTCCTTATCTTTATCCCGAAGTCGTTTTCCTTCAACATCTCTATCATGTCAAGGCTGTAGAGCGGGTTGGGGTTGAGCGGCAGCCCTTTTGGTATTGCGATGTAGGTTTTACCCTTACTTATTTCCGATGTCTTTATCTCTTCTATGCCATTTTCTCCTACGGTAAACAATGAATGATAATCAGTCACCGTTATTTTCCTGCCGCTTCTGGTTCTCACCTCAAGAAGTTTCGAATTGAGCTTGTGCTTTATCAAGTCTGCCACCGGCTTTAGCTGAATCTTTCCGTCCTTGTCAAAGCAAACGACTTCTATGTTTTCTTTTCCGGAATTGACAACATCTTCTATCGGCATCCTCTTGAAGAGCCCGCCTTCCTTTATCAGGACATTCTCGTCGCCAGGCAAGGACTGTCCGTAGAATTTGTCCATGATTTCCGGACCTGCTATCGAGAAGAAAGCGGCACCGGACTCGTTTGCAACGGCCTTCGCCAGCAACGTCTTGCCCGTGCCCGGCGGGCCGAACAGGAGGACGCCTTTCGGCGGGTCAATGCCCAGCCTCGTGAACAGCTCTGGATGCCTGAGCGGCAGCTCGACCATCTCGCGGATTTTCTGTATGGGCTCCCCAAGCCCGCCTATGTCCTCGTATGTTATGGTCGGCCTCTCCTTCTCCTCCACATCAACGGCCTCGGGCTTAAGCTCGAGCTCCGTCTCCTCGGTCACCTGCACTATGCCGTCGGGTGAAGTCGAAACCACGACGAACCTCGTGTCGCCAGGAATCGGCATGAAGCTCGCGCCGCCGAAAAAGTCGCGCAGTTCGGGGAACATCTCCTCGAAGGGGC
>CAZCTG010000072.1:0-4129 GCA_964501695.1 uncultured archaeon
GTGTAAGCACGGGCGGTCAGGCTGTCGAACGAGAATATGACATCGGCCGGGCCGTATGTTTTCACGGCACCGTAAACCACGCTGCTTTTGTTGCACTCGTCTGGATTGACATATGAAGGGCACGATGTCGGGGGCATGTATATGTCCAGCAGGGCCTGCGTGTAGCTCTGGGCGTAGGGCTGCTTGAAGGAGCAGTATGCGCCTGTCACCGCATGGCTCTTGTCCCATGGGCTTGAATACGGGTTTTTGGAGTCCGTATAGGCGCACACATGGCCGCCGTTGGGCGACAGGTAAGTTATGGTATAAACAGAATCGGGATTATAATTGAATATCCTTATGTAGCCCGATGTGCCGTTCCAGTAGGCGCCGCTGTCGCTTCCGAACTCCTGGTACACGCCGTCCCTGTATATGCCGCCCGGCCCGCCGTTGAACTTGTTCCTGTCCGAGCCAAGGCTTTCGTTGTCAAACCTCTCTATGGTGCCGTCCCTGTAATTCGTGCCCGGCTGCGGCGCCAGTTCGCTCTGGCTTATCGTCCTTCTCACCCAGCCGTCGGGCCACACCGTCCTGCCTGCGTACTGCTCGCCCGAGCATGACGCGCGCATGCTTACTTCCACAGCGGGATTCGTGTTGCCGATGTCGCTCCATAGCGTGTAGTCATTGGCGCTTAAAGGCACAGTCAGCGTGCTTGCCGCATTGTAGATGAACTTCAGGCCTTCGTTCCCCTTCACGCTGGAGCTTGGCGCGGGATTCTCCGTAAGCTGTATGCTCCAGCTGCAAGGATACTTCTGCGTGCTGCTGTAATTCGTGCACGCTGTAGGGCACAGGCAATTGTCAACGCCTGTGGTCGTGTTGAAGCAATACGTGCCACCGCAAGTGCCTTCGGCCTTAGGCCTATAGCTGAACTGCTGCGCAGGATATTCAAACCAGGTGCTCGCGCCTTGCGATGTCAAGTTATAGTTGAAATACCTCGTGGCATAGCTGTAATAGCCGGCGTCATGGGTGTGGTTGTAGAGAGGAAGCTCGGAAACCTTGTTGCCGTTGATGTAGGCCTCCATCACCGCGGACCTGGGAATAAGGACATCGTAGGAAACGCTTGCCATGCCCGACAGCGCCTGTCCAGGCGTGTAATTTGTCTGCAGCCCGCTTAGCTGTATGCTTACGCTGCCTGCGGAAACAAACTGGCATGTGACAGCCAAAAAAAGGCCCGCTACGGGCAGGAAAGCCAGCCACCCCTTCTTCATGAGAGACCCCTCTCATGAGCATCGGACAAAGTCCTCAAGTTCATGTTTCATAATTGTGCGCGCGTGGTTAAAAACAATTTAAGCTGCCCATCAATATTATAGCTTGGAGTCCGAACCTATAGCCAAGGGATGTGGCAACATAGAGGGATATCATGGAAGACGGGAAAGAAAAAAATGGAAACGAATGGTCGATGCTCTCGCCGAAGATGCGAGAGTCGGTGGCCAGACGCGGCTTCGGCGGCCCGACGGGTGTCCAGAAGGAAGGTATGCCGCAAATACTATCAGGCCGGAACGTGCTGCTCATGGCGCCGACAGGCTGCGGCAAGACGGAAAGCGTCCTGCTGCCGGTTTTCGACCTTTGGTTAAGGGGAGACCAGCCCAAGGATGGGTTGGGCACTAATTCAAAATATTTTGCGACAGGCTATAAGCCCATCTCAATCTTGTACATAACGCCGATGAAAAGCCTCAACAGGGACCTGCAGAAGCGCATACTCTGGTGGTCGAAGGAGCTTGATATGGACGCGTCGGTCAGGCACGGCGACACCACGCAGTACGAGCGCGGCATGCAGGCAGAAAACCCGCCCGACCTGCTCATCTCGACGCCCGAGGCGCTCCAGTCCATGCTCGTGGGCAGGAAAATCAGGCAGCACCTTTCCAACATAAGGTGGATAGTCATAGACGAGGTGCACGAGATAGTCGCCAGCAAGCGCGGCGTCCAGCTTTCGGTCGCGCTCGAGAGGCTGAAGGAAGTGATAAAAAATGCTGGCAACGCAACGCCGCAGATTGTAGGGCTTTCCGCCACGGTCGGCAGCCCGAAGCAGGTCGCGGACTACATCACGGGAGGAAGGCCGAGCCGCCTCCGCGGCCAGATTGGCGCGCCCTGCAGCATAGTGGACACGATGCACCTGCGCGACCTCGGCATAAAGGTCGAGGCGCCCAAGCCAAGCGACGAGGACTACAGGGTTGCCCCCCAGATTTTCATGACGCCGCAGACCGCGGCGAGGGTCAGGAGGATACGCCAGCTCATGAAGCAGAAGCAATCCGTGCTCGCGTTCACGAACACCAGGGAGTCGGCAGAGGTCATATCGTCAAGGCTGCGCGCCTACGACAACGAATTGAAGGTGGAGACCCACCACAGCTCGCTTTCGAAGGATTTCCGCATCAAGGCCGAGGAGGGCTTCAAGTCAGGCGACATAAGCTCCTTGGTATGCACCTCATCGCTTGAGCTTGGGATAGACATAGGCTCCATAGACTTCATAATCCAGTTCATGTCCCCGCGGCAGGCCGGCAAGTTGCTCCAGCGCATGGGCCGCTCGGGCCACACCGCGACGGGTATGTCTGAAGGCGTGATAATATCATCAGACCCCGACGACTGCTTTGAAAGCGCGGCGATAGCCAAGCTCGCGCTCGAGGGCAGGATAGAAGCCAGCAGACTTTACGGGGAGTCGCTCGACGTCCTGATGCACCAGATTGTCGGCTTGGCGCTTGAAGAGTATGGCGTGCCTGCGGAAAAGGCATACGGCACGGTCAGGCGCGCCTGGCCCTTTAGGAAGCTCCCGCGCCAAGCCTTTGATGAAGCCTGCATGATGCTGCAGAGGCTGGGACTGATATGGATTGATGAAAGCCCGGAAGGCGGCAAAAACACCAATAGCAGCCCTGAATCGGGGAATGATGAAGCAGAAAAAGATGAAACAGGAAAGGGTTTCAGACTAAAGCGGAGGAAAAAATCTTGGGAATATTACTTCCGGAACATGAGCACGATACCCGACAGCAGGAGTTATAAGGTTCTGGATGTGCTCAGCAACCAGTTCATAGGCACGCTGGACGCTGAGTTCGTGGCCCTCCATGGCTCCCCTGGCACGGGCTTCATAGTCAAGGGCCAGGCATGGCGCATACTCGAAATACTGAAAGACCGCATCATGGTGGAGCCAATGAAGGGCGTGGAGGCTGCCATACCTGCTTGGGTTGGCGAGCTGATACCCGTGCCCAAGGATGTCGCGCAGCTTGTCGGAAGGATGCGCAGGGAGATATATGCCATGCTCAGCGGCGGAAATAGGGAGAAAGCGGTCAGGGATTTCCTTGAGAAGAGCTACCCGGTTGACAGCGATGTTTCTGCCGCAATGGTTTCAGCAATCAGGAAGCAGGGAAAGGCAGGCGTTCCCGACGACGACACCATAGTCATCGAGCACTCGCCGGTTGACGGCGTCAACAACATAGTCATAAATTCATGCTCCGGCTCGCTGGTTAATGAGACCCTTGGCCGCGTGATTTCGGACATGCTTGCCGTAAGGTTCGGCTCCGTCGGGCTGCAGACAGACCCGTACAGGATAGTGCTGAAAATGCAGGCGGGCGATGTGCAGGACGTCATGGATGTGATGAACAGACTGAAGCCCGAGCAGATGAAACCAATGCTTGACGCCACGATGCCGAACACAGAGCTCTTCCAGTGGCGCTTTGTGCACGTCGCGCAGCGCGCAGGCGTCATAGGCAAGGACGCGGACTTCGGGAAGTTCTATCTGCGCAAACTCATAGATAACTACAAGGGCACGCCCGTGTTCAGGGAAGCCCTGCACGAGCTGTACGAGGAGAAGCTTGACATCAGGGGCGCGGAAGAGCTGCTGAAATCAATCAAAGAGGGCAGGGTCAAGGTTTCGGCCAGCCAGGGGCTTTCGTACATCAGCAAATTGGGCATAATGCCGCGCTACGAAATAATGGCACCCGAGAAGCCGGACACCGAGATATTCAGGATATTCAAGGAGCGGCTGATGAAGACAAAGGTGCGGCTCGTATGCATGCATTGCGGAAGCGCCGTCACGTATGTTGTAGAAGACCTGCCGGATGAAATAAGATGCGTGAGTTGCAAGGCGAAGCTCGTGGGCGTCATACAT
>CAZCTG010000073.1:0-4037 GCA_964501695.1 uncultured archaeon
GAACATGTTGGCGTTGCAGACGGTGTGCTTGACAACGCCGCCGCCAAGGATGATTATTCCGGTTTCGTCCGCGCCCATCGCCAGCTCTATCAGCCTGTGCTGGTCGGCAGCCATGTCGATTTTCAACTCTCCTGACGTGCCAATTCTATTGAAATTGAAAAAATATACGTTGTCGCCTATTGCGCCGTCCATGAATGCGGGGCAGAAGACGGGGATGCCGTTCCTGTGCGCCCAGCTGTAGATTGAGCTTTCATCCTTAGTTATACTTCCCATGTAATCAATCATCTCCGAGGGGGCTGCAATCATACCGCCATTCTTTTGCTTCTGGAGAAAATGTTCAAGCACGGGCTGGAAGAACTTCTCGAATGCGATGTATCGGTCATTTGGGATGAATATGTTGCCCGCGCGGTTTATGCCCTTGTCGCGCAGCTTCGCGCCGTCTGCATTGAAGTCGCCCAGCAGGAACGGCTTCATGGTCTTGATGAAGTCCTCCTCGATGCCGCCCGCCGTAGTGACAAGCACATCCACAAGCTTGTTCTCGACTAGATGCCTTATGATTTCCCTGTTGCCTGTGGTCACCATGTTCGACGTGTAGCCGAGGAATATGCGCACCCTGTCCCTGCGCATCTTCTTCACTATTTCGATTGCCTTGGCAAGTTCCGATGCCTGCGCGCCTGTGCTGTCAAAACTCTTCAACAGTCCCCTCAAGTCAATCCCTTTGCCAAACTCATAACCCTCAATCTTTGTTCCTTCGACTGGCTTGGACTGCTTGAAAATGCTGGCCTTGGCGTCTTTCAACCCTTTCTTCATAAACAATCAATTCTGTTGTGGTTTTAAAAAACCAATCCAACGTTTATAAGCATTGGCCTCAAATAAGGTAACATTCTTGGTGAATCTGATGCCAGTGGAAGCAACCCCGACGCCAATAAAGGAACTCAAGCCGGGCAACTTCGTCATGGACGATGACGAGCCCTGCAAGATTCTTGACATTATCATATCCAAGCCGGGCAAGCACGGCGCGACCAAGGCGCGCGTCGAGTGCGTCGGCTTGTTCGACGGCCGGAACAGGTCGATAATGAAGCCTGCCGCAGACACGCTGCCTGTGCCCATGATAAACAAGAGGCGCGGCCAGGTCTTATCGGTAAGCGGCAGCACAGCCCAGCTCATGGACATGGAGAACTTCAGCACATTTGACGTGTCAATACCCGAGGGCTTCAAGGCCCCTGTCGAGCCGGGCAAGGAAGTCAACTACTGGAAAATCGGCGACAAGATTCTGCTGAGGGACTAGGCACTCTTTTTTCAACCCTCTCTATTTGGCTCTTGTTGCCCCCGTTTCTTGACCCAGACATCAAGCCCGACAGAAAAAAGAGCAGCAAAATCTCTAGCTATTTCCATAACTCACAGCACTTGCAAATGTTTTTGGAAGCAGGCTCCCCGCACTTCCTACATTTCAGAACCTCGCCTTCCTGCGCGACGGCAGACCTTATGCCAGGCAAAATGCGGTCGAATGTGCTGACTATCGTGAACATCGTGCCTGGATACTTCTTCTCCAGCGCGTCAATGGACTTCTCGACTTCAATCCTGATGCCGCCCCTGTATCTGCAGGCTTTAGGCCTGAATGGAAGCCCTGCAAGCTCTGCATAAAGTTCTGTTTCATTCTCAGGAATCATGCGCAGGGGTTTTATCCTCGGTATAAATAGTCTTGAATTTCCCTTCCCGATTGAGTAATTGGTGACAGGCCCCAGCCTGCTCGCCCTGAGCATGTCGCCCCTGACATAGTTCATCATTATGCTTTCGGCCTCGTCATTGAGGTTTATTCCCAAGGCGAGCTTCGTCAAGTCGAGTTCCCTTGCCTTCCTGTTAAGCAGCCAGCGCCTTGCTATGCCGCAGAAACCGCAAACACCTTCCCTACCAAGGCGCATCTTCCCAACCTTGGCATCCAGCGTCATGCCAAGCTCTTTCTTGAACGAGAAGATGTGATGTTTGACCTTCAGCTTCCTGCATAGCTGCTTTGCCTTCTTCAGGGCAAGGTCGCGGCTGCCTGCTATGCCTTCGTCGATGGAGAGCGCGCACATGCTGACGTCCTTCCTTTTCCCTATCACGTTCTTTATGATGTGAAGCGTTGCTGCGGAATCCTTGCCACCCGATAGGGCGACGCCAATCCTGTCTCCCGATTCAATCATGCGGTGTTTGCCTATGTACTTCCTGGCGTTCCTTTCCACGGACTCCATGAAGTGGCGCTTGCAAAGGCTTCTGCCTTCGTGACGCCTCGTTATCACGGCTGGCTTGCCGCAGATTGTGCATAACCTGACCCTCCTGCCCTTAGGCAGGAGTCGTTTTCGCGCCTTCATAAGCTAATTTTAAAAGCGGTGTTAATAAGAAACTAAGGCTGCTGTGCCGGCGTGGCAGAACGGCAATGCACCCGCCTCGAAAGCGGGCGTCCGCAAGGACTTACAGGTTCAAATCCTGTCGCCGGCGTGGATATAAATAATGGGGCATAATGCTCTATAACAAGAGCCGGTGGTCTAGTGGTACGACGTCCCCCTCACACGGGGAAGATTGCAGGTTCGATAAAACCTTTTCCATGCATTTGCTGAAAAAGCGTTCACGGAAAAGGGACTGGAAACCCTGCCCGGCTCACGAGCCAGTGGTCTAGTGGTACGACGCCTGCTTGACGTGCAGGAGATTGTCGGTTCGATTCCGGCCT
Source organism: uncultured archaeon (assembly GCA_964501695.1). GTDB lineage: Archaea > Aenigmatarchaeota > Aenigmatarchaeia > QMZP01 > QMZP01 > VGIZ01. The sequence goes on from CAZCTG010000073.1 coordinate 2,708, forward strand.
GGCTCATTTGTTCAGAAAAAACAGCCTTATCTTTTTATGTCTTATTTCTCTTATCTTGCCCTTGGATTTCAGTATCATAAGGCGCTTTTCTGCTGTGTGCCATCCTACTCCGACCTTCTGTGATATTTCATTTATACTCAAAGCGTCATTTCTTGAAACCGAGGACAAAACCTTTTCTTCTATCGCGAGTTTTATAGGTCTGCCAAGCCTTTTCATAAACTATTTATAGAAGGGATACTAATAAATAATTATGACGAACATTCGCCATAAATTAACGATACCTCAGGTATCGGTTTATGATTTGAAAAGAGGCATACACTTTCCTAAAGAAATCAATGAGAACCTTGCAGAGTTGGTGGGCATTTATCTTGGTGATGGCCACCTCGCCAAAACCATTTACAGGGATGAGTATAAATTCCAAATAACCGGTCACATGTCCCAAGATAAGTTTTATTATGAAAAATTTGTTATACCGCTAATAAGGAATATTTTTAATATTGAACCCAAACTGCGGTTAAAATCAAAGGAAAACGTGTTTGAGTTAGACATATATTCTAAAGATGTTTTCCTTTTTCTCGTAAATAATTTTGGTCTGCCTATAGGCAGAAAGGAAAATATAACTATACCTAGGGTATTTTTCGATGAATCTAATATTCTTAGGAGTTGCGTAAGAGGTATAATGGATACAGATTTCTATTTTTCTCTGTGCAAGGATTCTATATCCTTGGGCGCGTTGTTCAGCCAAGAATCGCTTGTCAGAAGCTTGAAAGATGCGTTTTCTCATCTAAACATACCATGCAAAACTTCATTCAATCATGCTCAACTTGACAAAAGAACAAATAAAACATATGTTGGTCACAGAATATCAATGAGAAGACAAAGTATAGATTACGCCTTCAGAAAGATAGGCACACACCACCCAATGATGGCATTAAAATATAGAATGTGGAAGAAAGGCGAGTTTGCTACGTCCAAGGATATTATGTCAAATCCACATTTGCTTGAAGTAACTGCAAGTGCTTTTAAATTCGGTAATGTTTATATTTTGTGAAGCCCCTATCGTCCAGAGGCCAAGACTAGCAATAGTCGCCTATAGGACATTGGCTTTTCGTGTTCAATCACGAAAAATGCGAGGCGGAGACGCCGTTGAACGAAACCAGCCAAGAACCTGGGTTCGAATCCCAGTGGGGGCATGTTGCGGGAGTTCCCAAGCGGTTAAAGGGGCCAGCTTCAGAGGCTGGTGGCTTAGTGCCTTCGTGAGTTCGAAAACCCTTTTCGGCTCTGTTGCCGAAAAAGCGTTTACGGAAAAACGCCATGGGCAGGATATCTC
>CAZCTG010000074.1:0-3901 GCA_964501695.1 uncultured archaeon
CGCAGGTCTCGACATGAGAGCCGCCTTCTGACCAGACGTTGATGGTGGTGCCTGACATGTCGGCTTTGGCCTGGGCCAATGAGGGCAGCATCAGGATTGCAAGCGCAAAACCCAGTGCCAGGCCAAGCTTAGAAACACATTTAAGGATTCCCATATTTTCCCACCTAATTCCAGATTCCATGCAGATTTGTTCCGCTAAGTGTTTCTTGATTTTCAATCTTTATAAAAAATACGCCATTTACCTTCCCTTTTGGTTAGTTGATCCTATACTTTTTTCACCAGTACTATTCACGGTACTATCTCGCAGCTATTGAATTTTGTGCAAAGCCGAGGATAGTTGCCCAGAACATGGTAAGGTGAGCGCCTAGTCTTCGCTGACGCGCGGCGCCAGTATGAAGCTCAGGCTCATCTTGTCGATGGCCTTGAACGACAGGCGCATGGGATAGTCGCTGCCGAATTCCAGCGTGATGTGCTTGGCGACCTTACCCGCCTTCATCATCTTCTTGAGGTACTCAAGCGGGTACTGGGCCTTTATCTTGCCCTTGGTTTCTAGCTTGAGCAGACCCTTGTCGTTCTTCTTCAGCTCGAGGTTCGAGGAGCGCACATCGCCCTTTGCGCGCATCGAGAAGCCCTCCGGCCCCGCCTCGAGTATGACGGAGTCGCCAATGACTTCCGCGTCGGCGACGCCCTGATCGAAAAGCTCGGAGTTCAGGGAGATGTTGCCCTCGAATGCCAGCTGGTCAACCGGCGGCTTCTCGGCCGTGACCTCTATGAGCGGTATCTCGAATGTACGCGTGCTCGCGCCCTTCGCCGTTATCTTCAGCGTGTTGCCCTTGCCTTCTGTTTCGAGCACGAGCTTGTCCCCTGAGCCGAGCCTCTTCAGAACAGAAGCAAAGTGCGACAGGTTGAGCCCTATGCTCTCATCCTTCTCGACTTTGAACTCGTCGAACGCGGATGAAAGAATCCTGAGGTCGGTGACGGAAACCATTGTCCTGTCCGGCGCGAGCATGCTGATGCCGTTCTTGTCAACCTTGAAGATGCCCTCATCTATTATCTCCGAGATGGCAGGTATCGAGTTCCTAAGAACGTCCACATCCGAAAGCATGGCCTTGAAAGACATAATATCACCAACGAACCGCTTGCAGACTAACCGCTTGAACGACTAGCCGCTTGTCTCATTTTGTGTATGCGGCATTTAAATTATATCAAAGATTGTAGGCAAGCTTTAAATGCGTTTCAGAACCGGCATATGCGGCACGGCTGGGTGGTCAATATGAAACTGAAACGGTCAGATTGACAATATCCATGTAGCATGTGTGGGCAATCCAGCCGTCACCTATCAGAAACCCAACCGTCAATGAACTTGCCTTCAGGACTGAGTTGTTTATGTTCAAGGTTGAATAATGCAGGCTGCACCATCCAGACAAATCGCAGGTCGTTGAATCGAAGGCAATCGCATAGGACGTATTTCCGGCTCCGCATGCCCCCGTCTCTCTCCATGAAAAGCATGGCTTCACCGTTCCATTCCAAACGTAGATGCCGCCGCCAACTGGGGAGCCGGCAGTGGTCTTCTTGGTCATCCTGTAAACGGCGTTTATCGTTATGTTTGAGGTATTCGGGCTCACGTACAATGTTTTGTATGCCCACAAATTCCCGAGCCCTGTTTTCGACGTCTTGAGGTAGATGCCGTCAATGCCGTATTCAGTCGCGTTGATGACCGTCCAGTTGATTTGCGGGTTGTAAGAGGCATAATTGTCTTCTGTGTAAGCTTGCCACCCTTTCGTGCAGTTGGCATCATAGGAAACGCCCGGTGTTGAACCCGACCATGAACCGCACATTATGCCGCCAAGCCCATTGGATAAATAAGCATATGCAGAAAGCGCGGACGCAGCCAGAAGAAAGACTGCAACAGAAACGACAAGACCCTTTCCGAATGCCTGCATTATTTCACTCATAAACATTGTGGGTTGGCTTTAAATACTTTAGAGGAACAGGCCACAGAACTATTTCTTGTCCTTCTCGGCTTTCTTGCCTAGCTCGACCTTTATGTGCGCCTCCTTGAGCTGGCTGGCATCAACCTCGGACGGAGAGCCGTCCATCGGGCACTGCGCGGCCTTGTTCTTCGGGAACGCCATGACCTCCCTGATGTCGTCCGTGCCTGCCATGAAAGCCACAAGCCTGTCAAAGCCGAGACCCATGCCGCCGTGCACAGGCCCGCCGTAATCATAAGCGTCCAGAAGGAAGCCGAACCTTTTCCTGGCTTGCTCCCTTGTCATGCCCATAACCGCCATGACGCGCTCCTGCAGCTCGGGGTTCGAGATGCGCACCGAACCCGAGCCGAACTCGATGCCGTTGAGCACGATGTCGAACAGCTTGCCTTCAACCATGCCCGGGTCTTTCTCCAGAAGCCGGATGTGCTCTTCCTTGGGCATGCTGAAAATGTGGTGCTCAGGCTCCCATTTCTTCTCCTCATCGTTCCATGTGAACAACGGGAACCCGGTCACCCAGCAGAATTTGAATTCTTCTCTATTCTTAATCAGATTAAGCCTGTTGGCAATCTCCAGCCTCAGCTTGCCGAGCGCCGTGCAGGCGGTCTTGTGATTGCCAGCGACGATGAAAACCCAACCCTTCTTGAGCTTGCCATGCTTCACCAAATCTTTCGCAACGCCTTGCAGCGGTTCTGCTGCATGCGATTCCGACAGCTTCTCTCCGACAAACCGAACCGAAACAAGCCCCCTTGCGCCTACTTCCTTGCAGATGTCCTCGAACGCCCTGATGTCTTTCTTTCCGAAATCGCCGTCAACGAACAATGCCTTCACAACGCCGCCCTGCGAGACCGCGTCCCTGAATATGTTGAAATCTGATTTTTTGGCGACAGCCGAGACGTCGGCCAGCTCGAGGCCGAATCTGAGGTCAGGCTTGTCAGCGCCGTACCTGTCCATTGCGTCCCTGTAGCTCAATCGCGGGAAGTCCGGCAGCTCCACGCCCTTCAGCTTCTTGAATACGAACTTGTAAAGGCCTTCGACCATCTTCATTATGTCATCCATGTCCGAGAATGACATCTCGAGGTCTATCTGCGTGTGCTCAGGCTGGCGGTCCTGCCTCAGGTCCTCGTCCCTCAGGCAGCGGGCAATCTGGAAATACCTGTCGAAGCCGCCAATCATCAGTATCTGCTTGTAGAGCTGTGGCGACTGCGGCAGCGCATAGAACTTGCCGGGATTCACCCTCGAAGGCACTATGTAGTCCCTCGCACCCTCGGGCGTCGCCCTCACCAGCATGGGCGTCTCAATCTCAAGGAAGCCGTTTCTCGACATGTATTCCCTTACGGCCTGCGCAGCACGGTCCCTCAAGGCCAGGTTCCTCTGCATCACACTTCTTCTGAGGTCCAGAAATCTGTAGCGCAGCCTCACGTCGTCGTTGGCCGTTATCCTTTCCTCGATTGGGAACGGCACGGGCTTGGCCTTGTTCATCACATTAATCTTGGAAGCCCCGACCTCTATCGCTCCGGTCGTGATGTCCTTGTTCTCCATGCCCTTCGGCCTCGCCTTGGCAACGCCCTCGACCTGCACCACGAATTCCTTGCGCAGCCCGCTTGCATCAGAAAAGAGCTCCTTCTTCTCGGGCCTGAACACGACCTGCGTCATGCCGTAGAAATCCCTCAGGTCTATGAAAATTAGCCCCCCGTGGTCGCGCCTCGCGTGCACCCAGCCGCAGAGCCTGACCTGCTTTCCCTTGGATTTTGCGTCAAGCTCCCCGCACGTGTGCGTCCTCAAGGAAGTCCCAAGCATAATCTCAGTATTGTATATAGTATATAAAATGCTTTTAGGGCGTAGAATGCAATAATACAATATGAAAAAGGCACGCCAGAATTCATGCCTTGAAAGGCGAAGCCTGTCTGGGC
>CAZCTG010000075.1:0-3845 GCA_964501695.1 uncultured archaeon
TGGTGGGCATGTATACGGTTATGCTCAGCTGGCTGCCAAGCACGGTGACGCTTGTCTGCGGCTGGCCGAAAACAACCGTCTTGCCGCTTATGGATGACGCGAAGCTGTCCTTGTTGGCGCTTATGTAATCCGTTATGCCCTTGGCTATGTTGGCCTGCACATCGGGCGCGGTCACCTGCCCCCCCTTCAGCCAGTAGGCAACGCTCTTGCCCAGGAAAACGGCGTCGCTCGCCTGCGGCTCGAGGTAGCCGCCGTTGTCGCTGACCTTCCTTAGCGTGTCGTAAGCGGCATTCCTTATGAAGTTGCTCGTCGAGTCCTGCACCAGCCTTGCGTCAGGGCTCGCCGGCACGGGGCTTAAAATACCTGTCTGCAGGGCATAGAAAGCGACAACGACTATGACGACTATTATGCCGAGAACCGCGATGAACTCCATCTGGCCCTTTCTCATCAAAGCACCCTGAACAACTCGCTTGACCAACTAGCCGCTTGATTCTTTTTTTCTATGCGGCGTACAAACTGATATTATATTATTATAGTATTGTTTATAAATCATTCTTTTTGCTGTCCTCGCGCCTACTTGCTCATTATAATCAGCTTTGCGTTGAGGTTGTAGACGCCCGATGACATGGCCTTCCTCATCTGCTCGTTCGCGGTGTATTTCGTCTGCCTGCCTGCTGCCACGCCGGTGTCGCCTATGCTTATCTTGAACGGCTCGCCGTCAAGCCCGAGCACAGTGAACCCCTGCGGTTCCACGATAAGCAGGTAGCGGTAGCTCTTCTTCACCACGCTGAACCTCTCTATGTAACCGGTTGCCGTGCTATTGGCCAATTCAAGGCAGCTTAAGCTCTCCGCCCCGCCGCTGCACACGTATTCCGGGCTGAAGAACGCGCATGACAGCGCGTCCGAGACCAGCTTGCAGTTGGGGTCGCCGTACCCCGTGTCGGAGCGCATGAGCGTGAGAAGCAGGTTGTGCACGTAGAAGTTCATATAATCGGTCTGACTTATATTCTTGGCGAACGTGAGCAGGAATATCGCGGTGCCCGCGAAAAGCAGCAGGACGAGGAATATTAGGACCATTGTCGTCTGCCCGCGCAAGGCACAGGATGAACCAGACGCCCTTCGGGCGTCAAGACCCAAATTCTTATGTGCAATAATGTTTTTCATCATATGTACACACCGACCTCTATGCTGCCCGCGTATGTCGTGCCGAGCACGCCCGTAGAAAGCACCGTGCCGATGTTCCTGTATATGTTTACGGGCACGACATACGACCTGTAATTCTTCGATTCAGTCTTGCATAGCTGCCAGTAATTGCAGTCCGGATAGTTTGCGTAGCTGCACAGCGTGTCATCGCTGCCGTCCAGCAGGCGTATGACAGCGAACCAATCCGCGCCGTAGATGCCGTCAATCGCGCTGCACGCGTCCTGCCCCATCTCCTGCAGGGCGGTCAGCTTGCCGTCGTCCAGCATGCTGTCAGACCTTGCAAGGAAAGGGGAGGATACAAGGCTTTTTGCCAGCACCAGCGTCTTGTCCAGCTCCACTTTCGACTTTTCCACATCCATCTGCGATATGTTCCACCACGAAAGGAAAATCACGAAGGCTATCACTATCACAATCACGAACAGGGTGAGGAACATATATTCCATGAGTTCCACTGAGCCTTTAGTTCTGGAACTCATGTCTCGCAAGCTTGCTGTTCCATTCACATTATTCAAGACTTGCGACTCCATCATCTCTACAGAACCTTTCCTTCCCCCCATGCAAGCGCCTTTGCGTATCATGCCATCGGCACCTCGCACCCCTTGGAGGCAAGCGCGCCGTAGGCTGATGAGGCCTGCGACAGCGCATCTTTGAGCGCAATCTTGCTGCTGTAGTAATCAGGATTCGCAAGCTCTGACGATACCGCACGAAGGGAATTAGCCAGAATAATGTATAAAGACACACAAGCTGCGGGCTCGGAATCCTGCTCCAGCCTGCCTGACGTTATGATCCCCGAAAGCTCGCCCGACAGCAGCTGCGCCCTCTGCGCCATCACGTCAGCCGCCAGCTTCATGGATTCGCGGAATGATGCCTGCTTGTATATGTAAAGGTTCTCACCCGCGTGCCCGCGTATGTCGCTGCCCGTGCCGCCGACAATTGCCGCAACGATGTCAAGCCCGTCCATGTAATCATATCCCCTGTCAGACCCAGCCATGTAGAACGAGCCGTCAGGCTTCACGCAGATTCCGCTGACAGGATTTGGCGCGCAGCCTGCGGATACCGTGACGAGCACGTAGTTCGCGGGAAGCTGCGCGGAGCACAGATAGAATGACGTGGTTTCGTAGCTAAGGCCGAGCGCCCGCTGGAATTCGAATTTCCCCACCGGCGTGCTCACGTCAGAGGCGCCAGAATAGCCGCAGAAGGCATACATCATCTTGGCGCTGGTAGCCGAGGTGTCCGGAAGCGCTTCCACCACGCTTTTCATGACGTCCCATATTTCTTCCGTGTTCTGGAGCGGGTTGAAGACGACGACCATGTCCGGGGTCGCCACGACGAAATTGAACGACCACCAGCCGAATTCCAGCCCGCCGCGCGAAACCGAGACTATGTCGCCGTACCTGAAGAACAGCGGGTTCGTGATTTCCATGTAATTGTTCCCGAACCTGAAAACCGCAGGGCTCGCCTTCGTGTCGAAGTATATTTCCTTCCCCATCTTCGAGAAGTCAAACACCTGCGCGTTGCCCGTGAGATATACGTCGTCCGCGAGCTGCCTGAAGTTCTTCATTATCAGCGAGCGCTGGATGTCCTGCTGGCCCGAGCCATAGACGCCTGCGTAAGTGACAAGGAAATAAAGAACGAAGACCGAGGCTATCACGCCGAAAACCATCTTGAATACCTGAAAAACCGAGAGCATTTCCTTCACCAAACATTAGTCCATGGCATCACGCGGGCGAGGCAGCCACGTAATCGCCCGCGTTCTCAAGGTATATGCTGCTGCCGCCCGATGCGCAGAAGCTGCCGGTGCCCACAGCTCCCGGCTGCCTGACCGCCCTGAGATGCTCTATCCTGTAAGTCTGCTCGTTGCTGCCGCAGTTGTAGTTTATCCATACGTTGGCATCCTTGAGCATGATTTTCTGGGAAATTACGGGCATCTGGTCCGGGTTCGGCATCCAGTAGCCTGCGGGGTTGATGTCGGGGTTTGACGTGTTCACCACGCAAATGGACGAGCCGGATGGTATGCTGACCCTGAACAGCTTTGAGGCGCCTTCCGCAAGGTTGTAGACGTTCTGGACGTCGTTCTCGAGGTCCTTTACGGCCTTGTCCACCTGCGCGTTGCCGTTGAAGCAGAACATGTTGGTTATCTGGCCCATACCGAACACCAGCAGCAGCCCGATGAATATCACCGCGAATATCATCGCGAAAACCAGGCTCGTATCCATACCCCTCATCAAAACCACCGGGTTGGATGCAACTGGGCGATTACAACCACACGGCCGCTCAGGCTTGTATCCATCCCTTTCATAAGCATTATTTGGACTAGCCTGAATTAAAACAAAACATCTTCACAAAAGAAGCAGCCTAAACCCTCCGACTGAAAGTCGGAGTAGCTCACGACGCCTTCACGAGTATTTCCAGCGGCTGCACCCCGCCGCCCCATACGCCGCTTGTGGCGGCTGGCGTGCACTGGCTCTGGGTAATCGCCGTGCCGTCGGTTTTGCATGCCATCACGCCAAACATGTAGGTGCCGAGAGGCGCGTTCGAAGGCACGTTCACGGTGATGTAGTTGAAAACCGTCCTCGTGGGCTCGACCGAGAAGGGGTCGTTCAGCGTCAGAGTAACCCAGGACTGCATGAACTGCTTCAGCG
>CAZCTG010000076.1:0-3842 GCA_964501695.1 uncultured archaeon
CTATGACAGGGAGCATGGCTATCAAGGCGTTCAGCATCTCGCCCCCCACAACCGCGGTAATGGCATAAGGTATCGCGCCCGACGGCGGCGTGCCTGGCCCCGGGAACCCGCCCGCCTGCGTGAACGGGCTGAACATCCTGATTATTATCTGCTTGGAAACGCCCGCGGCTATGAACAGGCTTATGCCCGAGCCGAAGCCCCACTTGGATATCAGCTCGTCCATGAATATCACGAGGATGCCGCCCGCTGCAAGCTGCAGCAGCACTATCCATATGAAGCCCGGCGTCGAAGCCGGTATGGCTCCCATGAGCACGTATATGCCGCCCTCCACGAAGCACAGCACCACCGCGAGCAGCTTCTGCGTGCCCTGGAAAAGCAGCCTGCCTTTCTCGTCCTGCAGGTTCCACGGGATTATCTTGGAGCCCACCAGAAGCTGGAGGATTATGCTGGCCGTCACTATGGGGCCTATCCCAAGGCTCATGAGCGAGCCGAACGTCGAGCCGAGCAGGATTTCATAGGCCTTGAACCTGTCGAGCCCCTGCGTGGAGATGCCGAACAGCGTCACCTGCGTCATGACGAAGTAAATAACGAGTATGAGTCCCGTCCACTTCAGCTTCTCCTTGAACGTGAGCTTCCTCAGAGGCCCTGCTACGCCGGGTATTTTCTTCAGAATCCCGAGATACGCATCCTGAAAAGCCATCAATATGCACCGATTAAATTATATCAATTTTGTTGAACCTTATTATAAGCTTGTTTTGGCGGCATTCCCGATTAACCATGGCTTTGTGTGCTGCTGGTATTTTCACAAAACCTTTATCCTGAAGCCCCTTTCCATGGATTCGGCGAACTGCGCGGCCAGTGCCTTGAAGCCGCCGTCGTATTCAGAAAGCCGCATGATAGTGCCTTTCTGCAGCACCTTGGGGTCTATGTACCTCGCCTTGGTCTGCGCCAGCAGGCTACCGCTGCCTGAAATGAAAGCCCTGAACCCCCTCAGCTGCCTGAGCCTGGCGGCGACTTCGGCGTTCCCTAATTTTTCCAGTTTCGCGAAGAGCCCGTCGTCCGTAAGCATCAGGTCGTCCATCCCCACGTCACCGCTTTTCATCGCCGCCTTGATGGCATCTGCCAGCATGTAGCAGCCCGCGAGGCTCGCGGGGCTTGACCAGAACTTTTTGTTGCATTCAATGAAGTCCATGGCCGCGCGCCTCGCAACCTCTATGTTGCTGAAAACGAATTCACCACTAACCGCATCCGCGGTCTTGCACGGCTGAATCTGCAGCGCGCTTATGAACAGCCGGACTTCATCCTGCACGCCCTCCTTCAGCCCCAGTACCACCGCGTCCCTGAAGAAATAGTCCAGCACGTCGGCGCAGACGTCGGGAACAGGCCTTTTCATCATCGTGAACCTCTCCTTGTCAAGCATGTCCTCCACGTTGAACCCGTGCGACCTGAGTATCGCGGGAATTTCGGACTTCGTCATCGCCGCCCTCATCATCCTGTCGTTGTGGTCATGCCTTTGCGCCCCTCCCTCGAACAGGTAGTCTGAAACGTGCGAGAACGCCGTGTGGCCTATGTCGTGCAGCAGCCCGGCTATCTGCTCCTCAGGCGATGCGTTGAACTTGCGCAGCAGGTAATAGACGCCCAGCGAATGCGCGAACCTCGTGTTCACGTACCGTTCAGGCTCGACGTACCGCATCGCGCCCGCTTGGTTCACGCCCTTCAGCCTCTGCACGGGCGCGCTCATTACGAGTTCCTGCACCGCGGGATCCCTCACGGAGAAGTAGCCGTAAACGGGGTCTCTAAATTCCATGCAACACACACCTATCCTGCATGTCTGTCAGATGCACTGATGGTTTCCATCAGGCATGTCATGAGGCTTCCGCCTCATAGACACTTCAATACATCAACGCTATTCAAGTCTGCCATTCCATACCGAGAATTGGATGGAAGCAATAAATTATAGGCGGGTTCTCCGTGGTTTTTCTTTATAGGATTTTTGTATTACCTAAAAATGACCGATTATAGGTTGCCAACAATGAATGTATTAAAACAAGTAATCACTCGTGAGTGACATAACAGAAATGTTTATAAAGCTTTCTACGCTATATTTGCATAAGTGATATCAATGACAACCAAAACAGCAGGGATATTGAAAACACCAGGTTTCAGCTATAGAGGTTCTGATGTTCCAGCAATACGACTGTCAGATTCGCTTATTGATGACCTCGGAACAAGCGAACTAGCATACAAGCTGGCGCCGAAGTCAGCCCCGCTTTCATGGAGAGTTGTTCTTTACAGAGTAGGCAGGGATTTGTCCCTTGGTATTGATGATGTTGATTCACTTCCAACACCCGTAAAAGAAGCTGGAAGGCGGGTCTATGCCCGTTGCCAAAAAAAGAAGGCAGAAGGAACTTGGCATAAAGACGGAGCTTATATTCTTCCAAGGAGCGATACCCCGAAGGGCATGCTTCAGCCAAAGGACGAAAGCTTTGTCCTCGCAAGATACTTCAAGGATATAGAAGGCTTTGAAAACAAAGACGGCTGGAAAATCAAACCATCTACAAACACAGAGGAATCACTTGTTTGGCTGCCGCATGGGGGCGGCTTCTTCGTTGTCCCAACCATGGATGGCGCTTACAACCCGATAACAGGCACTCCGTTTGAAACTGTAAAAGACCGAAATGAAGCATTGAAGAGATGGGTCTCAGCGGGTCTGACAGAAGAGCAGGCTGACAAGGAAATATCACGCTTCTACAGAAGGGAATCAGATACCGCTGCTGTCTGCTCTTGGTCGAGCGACGACAACGGTCCCTTGTGCGTTTACCTCAACGACGAGCCTGCGCTCAGGGACATCAGCCTTGGCTCCTTCCCTGCGAGTAGGACAGCCGAGCGGAGCGAGGCGCCAAAAAACTCAGGCTTTGTTCTGCTCAAAAGAGATGAACACAATTCTTTTGTTATTGACAGAAGAAAGCTCGAAAAAATAAGAAAAGATGCTGAATAAATGTTTAACTGTTCTAAGTATTTTGTCCCCACGATAGCTGTGGGAACAGTTGTCCCAGACAACTATGCATCTGTGCAGGCATATCCAAGGATATGTCTGGAGTATGTTTGAACTACATGCTTGGTTATAGTGCATGACAATCATGCCATGAAATACAGCGGCAATAGCCGAGAAGGCATAAGCAGGCAGAGCCTGCTTCAGTTTGCTGGCTAAAGCCGCAGTGTGCCCGAACATTCGGGTATTCGGTAATCAGGCTACAAGCTCGCTGCTGTCTGCTCTTGGTCGAACGACAACAACGGTCCAATGTGCGTTAATGGTGGAAGAGCACCTTCCTACAGCGCAAACCTCAACAACGAGCCTGCGAACAGGAACAACAACCTTGGCTCCTTCCCTGCGAATAGTTCGTGGTTATCTGGGACTAATTGTCATTGGTGTGTCATATGTCCGGCTTATTGTTCCAGAAGACATACGACTTGGTCAAGTGGCTGTATCCAACCGTCAACAGCTTCCCAAGGAAGCAGCGACTTGTGCTGTCTCAAAGGATAGAAGTTACCGCAATAAGGATTCTGGAGCTCAGCATTGATTTCAACGAACGCAGGACAGAAGTTAATAGGCTGAAGATACTCCATGAAGTCCAGAAGCTGCAAATCCTTCTGAGGGTATGCAAGGACTTGTCGTATCTCAGCTTCAAGAGGTATGAATATGGAAGCTCTTTGTTGAATGAAATCTCGGATGTGGTTACAAACACCGAAAAATGGGGGGGGGGGGGGCAAATGGCCGGCCCAGTTTTGTACGGTGAACTATGGTGTTTAAGAAAACTGGAGCGGGGTTACAGGAAGGCGCG
>CAZCTG010000077.1:0-3828 GCA_964501695.1 uncultured archaeon
GGTGGGTGATGCAGTTCGCGGGCATGCAGACAGGCAACGCGCAGCTGATGTCGGCGAGCCTTTCAATCATCGGCTCGCTGGCAGGTATATTTTTCGTGTTCCTTGTGCTCGGTTATCTTGTGTCGCTTGCAAAGAGGGGATGTGAAGTCTATGGCAGGCGTTAAGCAGCAGCCAATCAGGCGCCTGTACCGTTCTGGCAAAGACAAGATTCTCGGCGGCGTATGCGGCGGGCTGGGTGAATATTTCGGCATAGATTCGACGCTGATAAGGCTTGCATGGATAATATTCTCGCTGGTTTACGGTTCCGGCGTGCTCGCATACATCATCGCATGGATAATAATACCAAGGAACCCCAAGCACCAATGGCATTGAATTGGGGTGCCTGAGACGCGCATCCTAGATGTTCCCGCTCAGCCTTTTCGACGTGAAGAAAACGCCTTCGACGAGGCGGCTGCCGCCTTTCTTGAACGACAGCATGAAGCTGACGGGGGAGTCATCCGTGAACTGCGTGGTGTAAGTGACACTGTAATATTCGCCGACTTCCATGACCTCGGCGCCGCTGTCCCTTGAAACGTACCTGCCTATCGATGCGCGCAGGCTTGAAACCAGCGAAACGAACGCGTCCATGTTTATTTTGTTTCTCACGTCCTGGGAGAAATCCGCGGAAAAGGCAGCGTAGTTCCCGGAATTGATGGCAGCCAGCATCCTGTCTGCTATGGGGTTCGCGTAGGAGAGCACCTCGTTCTTGACAGCCTCGGTCGCCTGCGTGGGCGTGTTAATGACCGCGCATCCGGAAACAGCCACGGCCGCGAGGACTGCCATAGGAAGAAGCATTCTGGCATCCATGATAAGAATATGTGGCCGCTTCTTTAAATCACAGGCTGCGCATCAGCAACAGGGCTGATGAATTGAAGAAGTTTTGCGGTCTTTGAGCGCTTCTACAGAACCATGCCGAAAAGCAGCACGAATAGGCTCACTACCGCGGCAGCAATAAGGACGCCCAGGCATATCGCAACGAAGCTTTTCTTCCAGTCCAGGCCGAACAGCCATGCGATGATTGTGCCTGTCCATGCGCCTGTTATGGGAAGCGGGATACCGACGAACACCGCAAGCCCTATTACGCCGTATTTGTCTATAAGCGGCCCGCCCTTCCTGCGCGCCCTCTCTATGATGCCTCTTGCCCAGCCGAACCTTTCAAAAAGCCTGTGGTAAAGCAGCTCCAGCGCTATGAATATCGGGAAGAAAATCATGCAGTTGAATATTATGGAGGTCGCGACTACGAGCAGCGGGTCAAGCCCCAGCACAAGCATGCCCAGCGGTATGCTGCCGCGCAGCTCTGAAACAGGCAGCATGGCCGTGACTATGACGGCCCACAATTCCGTCAGCATGAATATCAGTTCCTCAAGCCTGCTTAATAGCTTTCAGGAAGTCGGCGGGCCTGAGCACACGGATGCCCCAGAAGCCATCGTGCTCCAAAAGATGCCTGTCGTTGCTTATAATGTATTGAGCCCAGCCCGCGTGTGCGGCCTCAAAGAACAGGTTGTCCGACCTGTCGGTCGACACGCTGAACTTCTCGCCCGCGCTGACCTCGGCCGTCCTGTAGAGCAGCCTGTCGACCTTTGGCCATTGCTCCCTTGAGATGCCGCCCCGCTGCGCAAGCCGCGCGGCCTCCTGCTTGGTCTTGAAGCTGCCTATGGGCTGGATTTCCCCTGATATGGCCATTTCCACTATCCTCGCCGAAGCGCTCCGCGGGTTCCGCAGCGCGGCAATGATGACGTTGGTGTCTATCACGACTTTCATAGCAGCCTCTCCAACTCCCTCGTCTTCGCCATGGCTTCGAGGACGGTCATGGCCATATTTGCTGCACCGCATTAAATGCGTTGCCTTTTTAAGGCTTTCGCTTGGGGGCTGTATTAATCTCTTTTTTTCCAAATCCTCTCCAAGGTGCATCCCAATGAGGCGCATGAATCCTCCAAAACCCTTCTACAAGGAAATCATAGTGGCACCCGAAGACATCGAGCCGTCCTCGGACAGCATGAATGTAGTCGGGGCGTTCAATCCCGGGGCAGCAGAAATAGATGTAGGCGGCGTCAAGAAGACCGTTCTCATGATGAGGGTCGCGGAAATGCCCGCCGAAGAACCCAGAGGATATGTTTCGCTGCCGTTTTTTCCGGTGGAGAACGGCCCTGATTCGCCCTTCAAGATAGAGTTTGATACTGTCAGCAGGAAGCAGTGGAGAGTGACGAGGAAGGATGCCACGTCCAGAAGGAGCGGCCTCACAAGGCTGAGGCACATATCCTATTTCAAGAAAGCATCTCTCAAGAAGACCGGTAGCGGCGGATTGAAAATAGATTCGATTGAAGACGGTTCGTGCTTCTTTCCGCAGTATGAACATGAGAGGTTCGGCATTGAAGACTCTAGGATAACCAAGATAGAAGACAAGTA
This sequence comes from uncultured archaeon, assembly GCA_964501695.1. GTDB lineage: Archaea > Aenigmatarchaeota > Aenigmatarchaeia > QMZP01 > QMZP01 > VGIZ01. The sequence continues at coordinate 2,446 of CAZCTG010000077.1, forward strand.
TGTGATGAGCTACGTGAGCCCCCACAGGACACACGGGGTTTCGACTTCATTCGCCGTGACTGACAATTTCAAGGAATTTGAAAGGCTATCATACATGGAGACACCCATGCCTATATTCAGGGACAAGGATGTCTCGCTTTTCGGCAGTAAGCTGCCTATTGTTTCCGGCCCGCGTGGCAAGGGAAGAAGGGAGCTGGAATATGCAGCATTCACGAGGCCAAGCTCTTTCCCCGGCATAAGCAAGCCGCACATGTGCATTTCATTCTCCCCCGACCTGGTGCATTGGGGCCCTCACATAGAAATCTCTGAAAACGGAAGCGCGCGCAAAGGAGGCCCTTCCGCTCCCGGGATAGCACTAGAAAAAGACGGCATATGGCTCGTGGTATATCACGAAATAACCCAACACGCCAGAATAAATACTTATAGGACGATGATTTCCGGCTTTGACTTGAACGAGCCGTGGAAATTGAAGTACGGTCCAAAATTTCTGTTCGGCCCGGGAGAATTCGACATAGGTCCTGGCTTCACGGAAGCCGCGGTCTATACAACCGGCATGCTGGTAAGTGACGGCATAGCGGATATGCTTTCCGGCGAGAAGGACTGCGGCATTTCTTATAGGGGCTTTTACCAAGAAGATCTCATAAAATATGTGAAATCCTGAAGAAAGCTTCGGCATGCATGCTCATCTAAAACTGCAGCCTGGCTGCTCAGAGTTTCTCCAGCTTCCCGTTCCTGCCGAGCGATATCTGCAGCCTGCCGTTCCATTCCTTGACCCAGCCGTCGGTTATCTTCACCTTGTCGCCGGCTTCGGCAAGCCCTATCTCGTCATTCCAGAGCGTCAGCTGCATCTCGCCCGAATCGTCCTTTATCACGCAGTTGCATACCCTTCCGGGCTTGTCGAACTTCATAAACTCGCGGACGTCGCCCTTGCTGATGACCTCGGCCTCTTCCAAGGTCGCGTTGCTGTTCGCCTTCACTTCGCTTATTTTCATGGCTGATATTCATCTTTGGGTTTTATAAGTGCCAATAAAACTGGCAAGATGGGTTCATCCGTTTTTCCGTCAACGCTTTTGCATCAATGGCGCTGATAAAAGGGTTGAATGAGGCCACCCGGATGTCCGAACGCAGACAGGACAAGCCCGTCAGGACACGAATTCAAGCGCCCTTTGCGCAATTCGAACCGGGATCGCAGACTGTTTCTAAGCTTTTTCATCGGAAGCTGAGCGGAGCGAAGCTCCTTTCTGCTCAAGCTCTTTCTGAAAAGAGCTTGCCCGAAGCCTGAATGTTGACCATTGCACCATGGCCCCCAATATCACTGGCATGGTGCTCTGAGTTTAAACTCCTGTTCTGAAACTCAGTCGCACCATGCCCCCCCCCCATTAC
>CAZCTG010000078.1:0-3662 GCA_964501695.1 uncultured archaeon
GGATTAACAGCCTGTACGGCAGGATAAATCTGCTGATGGGCCAGATGAACGGTGGAGAGCTGAAATTTTCTGACGTAGTCCCGAAATGGGAGAGGGGACATATCATAGACACGTTCCTGCCGCTCATGTACCTTGACAACGCGAGGAAGCTGCACTGCAGACAGGAGGAATTCTTCAAGGACATTTTTATAGGCAGGGTTGACAAAAATTCAAAAGGAGAGAAAACGGTGATTGCTCATGAAATCGAAAAGCAAGTCAAGGCAAAAACAGGTGAAAAGAAAAAAGCAAGATGAAGCAGCTATGTCCGCGCCCGGCATAGACGAGATAATAACCATATCAAGGGATAGCGGGAAGCCGAGGCTTGAGATGAAGAGGGCGGAAGACGAGGCCGTGCCGAAGGGGGAAGCCAAAGTCGGGCAAGCGGAGGAGAAGAAAGAGCGCGCGTTCAGGCTGCCGAAGAAACCCGAATCAAAGATACAGACAAGGAAACCAAGGGCGGATATTTTGAAAGAAGCTATTGCTGAAGAGAAACACGCAGCCAAAAAGAAAGAGACAAAAAACAAAACAGTTTCCGATAATGTTTCCGAACCAAAAACAGATGCACCAAGAACCGCACCGTTAAGCGAGAGCAAAGCCGCATTGGCAGAGGCAGCACTTTTCCTTTCGCCGAAACCGCTGATGCTCGATGAGCTGGCGAGGATAATGGGAGTGAACTCACTCGGCTACGTCAAGGAGACGCTGGAGAGGTTGTCGAAGGATTACGAGGGCAGCGGCATAGAGGTCGTGAGCTCTGCCGCGGGCTGGGAGATGCAGGTCAGGCCCCAATACCTAAGTTCGGTCGCGCACCTTGCGCCATACGCCGACTTGTCCGAAGGCCCAAAAAGGGCATTGGCACTAATTCTGTTCAAGGAACCCTTGAAACAATCCGACCTCATCAAGATGCAGGGCAACAAGGTCTACGCCTACCTGAAGGTGCTGGAAAGGCTCGGCATGATAAGGCGCGGGCCCTGCGGCAGGACAAAGAAGTTGACGCTCACAAAGGAGTTTGAGCGCTATTTCGGCGAGGAGAAAGCCAAGATAAAGGAGCGACTCGGGCAAGAACTTGCCATGCAGCCGGCGCAACAGCTTCCAGCCCAGCAGAAGAAGCCGAGGATAGACGTCAAGGCCGAGCTGAAGAAGATGGACATCAGATTGGAAGATACCTGATTGACAGAAGAATCAAGAACCAATAACTGTTTTAATAGCCACTCATCAAATACATTTCTATGGTGGCTAAGACAGAAGAACAACCAGAACACTCGCTATTTTGGGCGGACCAGATTGCGGGCGAGATTGCCACGAGGAAGAATTTCAGGTATCTGGATGAACCCGTGCCGAGGCTCAAGAAGTTCGTGGTCAAGACATCCGCCTCCCTTTCAGGCGTGCTGCACATAGGCAGGCTGAGCGATACGATACGAGGGGAGTCTGTTTTTCGCGCGCTCAAGGATGCGGGGTGCAAGGCCGAGTTGGTATGGGTCGCGGAGGACATGGACCCGATGAGGAAACTGCCAAAAGGCGTGCCCGACAATTACGCCAAATACATAGGCATGCCCGTCACGGACATACCAGACCCCCACGGCTGCCACGATTCTTATGCGGCGCACCACGTCGCGGAATACTTCAAGGTCATAGACGAGTTCGTTTCCACTAAGATGCCCAAATACTCAATGCGCGAGGAATACAAGAACGGCGGCTTCAGGCCGTTCATCAGTAAAATAATCGAGAACATTGACGAAATAAGGAAGATACAGAACAAATACAGGATGAACCCGCTTCCCAAGGACTGGAGCCCTTGGATACCCATATGCGCGAACTGCGGCAAGATAATAACGCCGAAGGTGACGGGATTCCATGACGGCGCGGTAAGCTACGTCTGCAGCAACTACCAGTTTGAGAAAAGCAAGGCGGTTGGCTGCGGCCACAAGGGCGACGCCGACCCTCTGAAGGACGACGGCAAGCTCATGTGGAAATCGGAGTGGGCCAGCCAATGGGCGCGCTGGGGCATCGTCTCCGAAGGCGCGGGCAAGGAATACCAGGTGCCGAACAGCGCCTTCTGGGTCAACGCCGAGATATGCGAGCGCGTGCTCGGCTTCCCCGCACCCGTGCCGATATTCTACGAGCACATCATGATTGACGGCAGGAAGATGAGCGCCAGCCTGGGTAATGTCGTGTATCCGAAAGACTGGCTGGAGTGCGCGCCAGCCGAGCTGCTGAGGTTCTTCTACAACAAGAGGCTCATGAAGACGCGGAGCTTCTCGTGGAAAGATTTGCCTATCCTGTTCGCTGATTACGAGAAGCACGCGGATGTCTTTTTCGGGAAGCTGGACGTGGGCAACGAGAAGGAGAGCGTTCACATGAAAAGGCTTTTCGAGGTTTCGCAGATGGGCAAGCCGAAGCCCGTCGGCATGACCTTCGAAAAAGCCATGCTGGTGGCAAACACCGAGCCTTCAAGCAAGGGGCCGATGATAACTTATGCCAGGAACTGGATGGAGAAGCACAGCCCCGAAAGCAGGATTGCCCTGCTTGATGTTCCTGCGAAAGCAGCACTGCCAAAGGGAATGAAGGAGAGCCTGAAAGCCCTTGCAAAATCCCTCCAGAATGCGGGCACCGAAGAGGAAATCACGGACGCTGTCTGGGCTGCTGCGAAGGCTTCGGGCGACAGCTGCGAGTTCTTCAGGTCGGCTTACCTCGCCCTGATAGGCAGGGAGCAGGGCCCGAGGCTCGGGCCTTTCATAGCGGCTGCCGGGAAGAAGAAAGTGGTCGCGCTGCTGGAGAAGGTGTGATGAGGCCAGTGAGAATCGAACTCACGTCTGACGCACCCCATGCGCCGATGTTACCATTGCACCATGGCCCCGCGCCTCCGGAGGGGTTCACGAACACAGCCGACATTCGTCGGCAAGACGCAAATTCTGATGCATCTGTGCTTATCGAACCCCCGACCCCCGGCTGTCCTCTCATCGCAATATTCATCCATTGCTTCAAAACTTCTAAAGTTGATTAGAAGTCCGGTGCTCTGTCCAACTGAGCTACGGAGGCAACCAACTAACCGCTTGGTTATGTTGATTAATGCGGTATAGCTATTTTATTTACGTTTATAAAAGATATTAATGAAGCCTGAATTCACCATACGCAGGATGAAGAGGTCTGACATTGAGGAATGCATCCCTATATTCATTGAAGGCAATAAGGTTTATGGCGAAACGTTCAGCAATGCGCTGGCCAGAAAATATTTGAATAACTCTTTCAGGTGGAGCAGGATACGATTGTACGCTGTTATTGACTGCAGAATTGCTGGTTTCGTCATGGCGTCGAAATCCACTTGGCCCAGAGGCGAACACTGTTTCATAGAAAACATCTTTGTCAGTAGGAAACATCATGGAAAGAACATAGGGACAGCGCTGATAAAACAGGTCGAGAAGGAAGCGCGCAGATTGGGCATGGCTCGCATGAAGCTGGCTTCGCGGAAAGGTTCCAATGCGTTCAGGTTCTACGAGAAAAACGGATTCAGGCCTACAGGATGGGTTTACATGGAGAAAAGGCTGAAACATTAGAGCGTTGAGATGACAAGCATCACCGCCCCCGCGAGCAGCGGCACGAGCAGGTTGTCGTCGAGAAGCCCGAGC
>CAZCTG010000079.1:0-3612 GCA_964501695.1 uncultured archaeon
GTCTGCGGGGTCGCGAATATTAGCTGCTTTTCCTTGTACAGCCTTTCCCTTTCCTCAGGCTTCGTCAGGCCCGTGACCACGCAGAACCTGGCAGTATCAATGTTCATGAATTTGGCGAAGCTCTTGTAATGCTGGTTCACCAACGGCCTTGTGGGCGCGAGCACGAGCACCTTTGAATCAGGGAACTTCTCCAGCCTGTGGGCTGCAAGCAAAACGGCTATTGGGGTCTTTCCCATGCCTGTAGGCAGCACGACGAGCATGTTATTGTGCAGCGCTTCGTTCAGTATGTTTGCCTGGTAAAGCCTGTGTTGGATGCTGTTCGGCTTGACGAGGGGATGCGAAACAAAATCATCCATAGGGGATATTAATATATTGGGAAGTTAAAAGATGGCTTATGACCGTGACGGCGGACAAGGAGAAATGCCTGCGCTGCGGAGGTTGCGTGGGCGTGTGCCCTGTGGCGGCGCTGAGGCTCACTGAGCATGGCATCGAATGCGGCAGCAGGTGCACAAGCTGCGGCGCCTGCGTGCAGTTCTGCCCCGTGGGCGCGCTAAAAATGTCCCAGGCAAAGCCTGGGGTTTCAAGTTTGAAGAAGTGATGCTATGAAAATCAAGAAAAAGGTGTGGCCTGAGTTCTTTGACAAGCTGCTTTCAGGAGAAAAGCAGTTTGAGCTCAGGCTTGCTGACTTTGAGCTGAAGGCAGGTGATGTGCTTGTCTTGGAAGAATACGACCCGAAGACAAAGGCGTACACGGGCAGGAAAATTGAAAAGAGGTGTAGGAGCGTCATGAAAGTGAATCCCATGGAATTCTACTCGGCTGATGAAATAAAGAGACATGGCCTGTATTTGATAGGTTTGTGATGACATGATAGCGATTCCAAAGGAAGTTGATGTGCTGGTCGTCGGTATGGGACCTGGCGGCTCGGGCGCGGCGAAGCGGTGCGCCGAGTTAGGACTTAATGTGCTTGGCGTTGAGAAGCGCGCGGAAATCGGCGCGCCCAAGCGCTGCGGCGAGGCCATATCAAGGCACGGCATGGAGGACAGGATAGGCATGAAGCCCGAGGGGGCTTGGATAAAGCAGGAAATCCGCGGCGCGGTCGTCTATGCGCCCAACAGAAAGGGCATCAGGATTGATTACGAAGGCCCGGAGGGCTGGATTGTCGAGCGGAAGCTTTTTGACAAGCACCTCGCCGTGCTCGCGGCCAAGGCAGGCGCGAAGGTGCTCGCCAAGACAGAGGCAAAGAACTTCAGGAGAAAAGGCGGCAAGATCGAAGCTGAGCTTGATTATGAAGGCAGGACATTTCCCGTCACGGCGAAGGTTGTCATAGCAGCCGACGGCGTGGAGTCGACGGTCGCCAGAGAACTTGGAGTGGACACCACGAACAGGCTCGCTGACATCTGCGCGGGCGCGCAGTTCGAGATGGCGGGCGTGAAGGGGCTGGACGACGTAATAGAGTTTTATTTCGGCAACTCTATCGCGCCGGCAGGATACATATGGGTCTTCAAGAAGGGCGAAGGCTGCGCCAACGTCGGCATAGGCGTGCGCAAGCCCTGGGCCAGGAAGACCGCACTTGAATATCTGGAGGGTTGGGTTGCGAACGAACCGAGGCTGAAGGACGCCTCAATAATCGAGGTGAACTCGGGCGGCGTGCCCGTGGGCGGATTTCTAAAGGACGCCGTGAACGACAACCTCATAATAGTCGGCGATGCCGCCCACCACGTGAACCCGATCCACGGAGGCGGCGTGCCTGAGGCTTACATGGCGGGGAGGATTGCGGCTGAAGTTGCCGCTGAAGCAGTGAAGAGGAACGACTTCTCAAAGAAGTTACTGAAGAGATATGACCAGCGCTGGGAGAAGGAGAGGGGAAGCAGGCTGAAGAAAATCCTGAGGCTGCGCGAGGTCATGGAGAGCATGGGCGACGACGACCTGAACTGGCTCGCGGACTATCTCAAAGGCGACGACCTCGTCGAGTTTTCGCGCGGCTCGTCCGGCTTCGGCAAGCTCGCCAAAATCCTGATGAAGAAGCCCAAGCTGCTGAAGCTCGCGAGGAAGCTCGTCTAACTTCTCCCTGATGTTTTTGTTCCAGCGGATGTTTCAGCCCTTTAAATACAGCGTGCTTAATTAAAGCTGGCAGGGCAGGCTGGGCGGCTTGGCGTCGCCTGTTAGCGCAAACCGTCATCATGGCGCGGCTGAGGCCATCGGGCGGTGCGGATGCTGATTTGCAGGTCCTTGTCGCCAACTGAGAAACCTTGTCCTGTAGGGTTGCCATTATGGCGAACCTGGCGAGGTCCGGAAGGAAGCAGCCATAAACCGTAGGGGCACTGCTTGCAGGGAAGCAGGGCGGAGGAGGCGGCAGGGGTTGCTTGGATTTCGGCCTCGCATCCACCGCTGGGGCCCTGCCATCTTCATGTTCGTCAGAAAAGATGTTTTATAAATTAAAAGGAGAAATGTATATCATGAACTTTACTGTCATCATAGAAAAGGATGAGGAAGCGGGCATGTATGTAGGGGAAGTTCCCGATCTGCCTGGCTGCCATACGCAGGGAAAGAGCATAGACGAATTGATGAAGAACATGCGCGAAGTCATAGAACTTTGTTTGGAAGAAGAGAAGGCCTGCGTGCCAAAGCTGTCAAAGTTCGTTGGCCTGCAGCAGATAGAGGTTGCTGTTTGACCTGCCGAGCACATAAATAGCAAGTTCTGCAATTATCTTGCATGACCAGACTCGGTCCCATATCGCCAGAAAGTTTGAAAAGATTCTTCTAAGAATGGGTTTCCAGCCGACGAGGCAGAAGGGTAGCCATGTATTCTACAGGCATCCCGACGGTAGATGCACTACTATACCCTTCCATGGCAATCAGGAAATAGGCACGGTGCTTCTTTGCAAGATACTCAAGGAAATCAAGGTCGGCAGGGAAGAATTCGAGAACCACGTGTGAATTGCAGCACCCTTTAAGAAATTGCGCAGCCAATTAATCATATGAAAATCATAGCTGCGATTGCCGTGGTGGCATTCGTGTTTTTCGCGTTCTTCGCGGGTGGGTTTTTCAGCCCGAAGACCTTGGTGATTTACAACACCACGGGCACCATAAACTACGGCCAGATTGCAGCCGCCGAAGGCAAGACCGCGACCGTCATAGTGCCTGCCGTGGACGAGGAGGGGAACGGCGTGCCGACCATGCTCGTGGTGCAGCTTGTCCCTGGCACAGGCAAGATTCTCGTGAACATAGACAAGCTCATCTTCTGGGCGGACACGCAGGACAGCATAAGAACTGCCAGGGAGGTGGCCCAGAATTACATGAAAGCCAACCTGTCCGCATACGACGTCATATACACAATAATGGCCAACGCCTCGGTGATAGAAGGCCCGTCGGCGGGAGGCGCGCTCGCGGTCGCCACCATATCCGCCATCCAAGGCGCGCAGCCCAACATGAGCGTCATGATGACAGGAACGATAAGAGCCGACGGCAGGATAGGCCCCATAGGCGAGGCGCTCGCGAAGGCCAATGCTGCGAGGCAAATAGGCGCGCAGCTTTTCATAGTCCCCGACGGGCAGTCAGTTGAAGTCATCTACCAGCAAGAGGAGAGGTGCTCGAATTTCGGCGCGAGCCAGG
>CAZCTG010000080.1:0-3605 GCA_964501695.1 uncultured archaeon
CCTTGACTATCTCCTTGTTGAGCCCGGACAGCCCCCAGTCAGGACCTATTGAATCCATCTGCGAGTCGCCTATCGCGCCAACCACGCCAATTTCACTCAGCTCCCTGTTTTCCGGGTTCATGGCCCTCGCGAGCAGGTATGCTATGCCGGAGCCCGATACGTTCTCGCCCATGCCCATCATGTAAGTGTTTATCTGGTGCAGCCTGTCGGACAGCGCCTCGCCCTGCGGCTGGTGGTGGTCAAGAACGATGACGGTCTCGCCTGACTTCATCAGCCTCGACTGGATGGCGTCCAGCTGGCCCGAGCCCATGTCCAGGAACATGAGTAGCCTGTTCTCCTCCCGGGACAGGCGGTCAATCACGTCGCCGGTCAGCTGCTTCATGAACGAGAGCCTGAAGCGCTTGCCCTCGCGCAGCAGCGCCTTCGCCATTATCGCGCCCGAGCATATGCCGTCGCAGTCGTGATGGCTTACGACCCTTATCTCGCCGCTGGACGCGGTGACGATGTCGGCTATCTTCTTCGCCTTCAGAACCAGGGCCTCGACCTTGTCCAGCATGAAAAAGAATTGTCAGCGAACGGATAAATACTGATATAAATCAATTCTCCAGCCGATTGCAGAACCCACATTTGGCTGGAGTGGTCTAGACTGGCGTGTACTTCTTCTCGAGCGCTTTCCACGACGACTCCCTGTTCTTCTTCCTGGTTACGTGTATGAATATGCCGATGACAGCGCCCGCCACGCCGAATATTATGAGCAGCTCCCACGGGATTCTTGCGCAGGGCTCGGTCTGGTAGCTTCCTGAGCAGCAATACCCGGACGCGTACGTCGTGTTGCCGCACCTGCATCCTGTTTCGGGTATCAGGCCCCACTGGCACGCGGCGCTGCTCGCGCAGCCCTCGTCGGTCTGCCCGTCGCAGTCGTCATCCGCGTCATTGCCGCATATCTCGGGTATCGGCTGGACGCCTCCCGTGCAGTTCGTGAAAACGCCATTGGCGCATGTTTTCATGCCGAAGGTACAGGCTCCCACATCGCTTCCGCATTGGGATTGTATGTTCTCGTCTATCTGCCCGTCGCAGTTGTCGTCTATGCCGTTGCATGCTTCATTCACGGGCATGCCGCCGCCGTAACACTGGCAAGAGGTCGCTTCCACGGACGCGCCGCCGCCCACATTGTCTATTATTCCGTCGCAGTCGTCGTCAAGCTGGTTGCATGCCTCGGCTGCAGGCGCCGGGCAACCTGCCCATACCCCGCCGGCGCATGTTTCAGTGCCGACCGCGCACTGGCCCAAATGGGCAACGCTGCAGGCCCTGGTATTGCCGTTTATGCAGGTGCAGTCCGCGCTGCAGTTCGCAGGCCCCTCGTCCGCGCCGCAAACCCCGTCGCCGCAGTACCCGCCCTGCCCCAGTCCGTAGGCCGAGAATCCGGTCAGGTCTGCCTGGACGTAATCAGCGTCCGTATAAACACTTGCCGATGCCACGTCAGCCCAGCCGCTGGCGCATGACGAAGACGAGAAGTTCCAGTCAGCGCATTTCTGCATCTTCAGGGTGCCCTCGCTTGAAACATTGGTTCCTGAATAGGATACGCGTATCCTTGCGCTACCCATCGAATAGCTGCTGTTTATTGCGTAAACCGCGATGAAGCCCGATACGCTCGGGTTGTCAAGCGTTATGGCCTTGTTCGCATTTGAAAGCATGTCAACGCCAAGAAGCCTTATGTTCAGCCTGCCGTCGTAGGCGTTGACGCTGACGTCGCAGCTGGTGTTCGGCACGGCCCGCGAGCCATAATCCCCCGTGCTCGACGAAAAGTAGGCGGCCTGCGTTGATGTGCCCGCGTAATAGAATGTGACATTGGAAACAAGGCTCGCGCCGTTGCGGCCTGTCACCGAAAGATTGATTGGGATAGACGTGACCGCCGTGAAGGATGATGACGCATTTGACGTATTGCCTGACGTGTCATTGGCGAAGAACGTGACGCCATAAGCCCCGGCCACGGGCGGCGTGAAGTTCACGTAGCCCCCGTTCGACAGGCCCAGCCTGACCGCGCTTGCGTTGGGGTATGAAAGGTTTATCCACACGCTGCTGAGGCTGCTGCTGGATGCATACATTGCCAGCGAGACTGCGGTGCCGTTGGTGATTATGGGCGACGATATGTTGTAAGAGATGGCCGGGGCTGAAGTGATTGGCTGGTAATATATCGTGCTGTTCGCGCCCCATGCCATGTTCGACTGGTTGTCGTATGCAATGCAGGCCCATTTGTAGGCACCGGCAGGGAAGCCTGACAGGCTCAGGGTCGTGTAGTTGTAGAAGCCCGTGGCATTGGCAGTATGGTTCGCAAGCCAGTTGCTCTCGTTCCAGTATATGCTGATGTTCTTGAGCCCGTTCACGGATGATGCCGAGCAGTTCAGCAGCACCGAGCTTGTGCCGGTGGTGTTCCCGTCGGCGGGGAAAACAGGCGAAACAAGGGACGGAATGAATGAATACGTTATGTTCACCATGTCAATTGCAGGCCTCGTCTGGTTATTCAGGCTGGAGATGTTAAGGCTGTAGTTAAGATACCTGCCCATCTGCGGCAGGCCGTTCCAGCTGCTCCAAGTTATGCTATCGTTACTGGCTGAATAAAGTATTGAATACGCCTGCTCCGATGCGTTGACGGTTATGTTGATGGCCGCGCTGTCCCATGAAGCAACCTGTCCCGCATCAAAGGCCCTTGAAGTGAAGCTGCCGTTGGTGTAATATGCTCCAACGGTTTCGTTGGCGAGCGTAAGCCCAAGCACAGGGTCGGCGGTTGTGTTGATGTGGACCCCCAAATCAAATCCTGAGCCCGTGCTGTCGGTGAAATTCGGGGCTGACACGTTTGTCGCAAGCAGCGCTAGGGCAAGAACGATGATGCCCAACAATACCCTCATGGAGTATATTTAGGGCGGCTCTAAAATAAAGCTATGAAGAAAGCGAAGAAGAAACCCAAAGCTCTTGTGCTGCTTTCAGGCGGGCTTGACAGCAGGCTTGCGGCGAGGCTACTGATGGAGCAGGGCGTGAAGGTCGAGGGGCTGCATTTCAGCGACCCTTTCTCCAGCGGCAGGAGCGCAGCCGAGGCTGCGAAGCAGCTCGGTATAAAGTTGCATGAGGTCTCGCGCGCCAAGGAGCTTCTGAGGATTCTTGAAAACCCCGTGCACGGCTTCGGCAGCAACATGAACCCGTGCATAGACTGCAGGATAATGTCGCTGAAGAAGGCATGGAGGTTCGCAAGGAGGAACAGGTCTGGCTTCCTTGCCACGGGTGAGGTTGTGGGCCAGCGGCCGATGTCGCAGATGAAGCCCACCCTGTTGCTGATAGACAGGGAGGCAGGGCTTGAAGGCAAGATAGTCAGGCCGCTCTCGGCAAGGCTGCTGCCCGAAACAGAGGCCGAGAGGAAGGGCTGGGTTGACAGGCAAAGGCTGCTGGCTGTGCATGGCAGGGGCAGGTCAGGGCAGCTTGCGCTGGCGAAGAAACACAGGATAACGGGCTTCCCAAGCCCTGCGGGCGGCTGCCTGCTGGCAGACCCCGGCTTTTCGGCAAGGCTGGCAGAGCTTATGAAGCACGTGAAAAGCTGTTCTGAAGATGACATT
>CAZCTG010000081.1:0-3531 GCA_964501695.1 uncultured archaeon
AAGAAACGCATGGTCAAATACGTCGTGGCAGCAGGCGGCGCGGACAAGGGCAGCGTGCAGAAGGTTCATGACTCGTTCAGGGAAGATGACGTCATCCGCGTCGTCGGGATTGCAAGCATGTATGACAGGCTTGAAATCCATGTCAACGAGGGCAGGGGTAGCATAACGAAAGTGGAAAAGTTTGACACCGCGGACTTCATACAATCCACGCGACAGGACGTCGGCGGTATGGTTGAAGAGGTGAAGCGCGCGATAAACGGAATAAAGAACCCGCAGATAAAGGCGCTGCTCGATTCCTTCTTCTCCGACGAGGGATTCATGGATGCGTTCAAGAAGTCGCCCGCAGGCATAACCATGCACCACGCCTACATGGGGGGGTTGCTGGAGCATACAATCCACGTGCTGAGGATATGCAGGACGTTGGCCGAGGTGCACCCCCAGCTCGATTCGGACCTGCTGGTTGCGGGCGCGCTCCTGCACGACATAGGCAAGACGAGGGAGTTCCGCGTGACCACGAACATAAAGCAGACGCCCGACGGCATGCTGCGCGGCCACATAACCATAGGCCAGGAGATGCTGCTCGAGAGGATAGGCAGGATTCCAGGCTTCCCCGAGGAGCTGAAGATGAAGATAGCGCACATCATGCTCAGCCACCACGGCAACGGCGAATACGGCTCGCCCGTGCCGCCCGCGTTCGCGGAGGCCGAGGCCATACATTACGCAGACGAGTGCGACACCAAGCTCGACCAGCACATAACCACGAAGGAGCAGCCCATGACCGAGGACTTCAGGGTATGGTCAAGGAAGCTCCGGAGGCCTGTTTATGTTAAGTAATCCCTCCGCTGAACAAAGAGAAACAAAGGAGTCCGTCTTAAAGAGCAAGGCGCATGGCTGTGAGCCTTCAAAACGGACATCCAAGATAATTTAAGGTTTTCTGGCAATATTTTATATGAAAATAACAACGGCAAGATTTATCACAGAAGACAAACTCGGAAAATATGTAAGAGCAAGCCCGACACTAAAGAATCCGGACGGAAGTAGAAAAAGCCTGTACAGATGCATGTTTGAAACAGACAGGGGTGCTGTTTATGGCGAGCTTTGCCGTGACCCAGAAGCACCATTTGATTATACTGCATTTGTCATCAAAAATCCTCTCATCAGGCAAAGAGAAAATAAAATTATAGGACCGCTTGACATAGGAAAGGATGATTACTATCTGGACATACCTGATGACACATTCATAGTCATAGAAAAGCGCCAAGGGCGTGGATGGAAGACTGCCCGCAGCGGCGTCACGCTCTTCGGCTCAGAAGACGAGGTTGAAATTGACGCTCCTTGCCCCGAGAAGCACCTGCGGCCAAAGAGAAGGCGTTATGACGATTTTACCCTGAAATAAGAACAGCGCACAACCGTCCGCCTATTTTCCTATATAAAAAGCTCTCCTCCTTGGTTAAAACTTCGCAAAGCCGCCTTCAGAGGTTGAGCGCGAGCTGGCCTTGGTAATCTTTCTTGGTCGGTCTGGGCACCTCAAAGACTTCGACATCATCAGGGCCTATGTGCATTGTTGACAGATGGGCCCGCTCCACGACATCATGGTGCATGCCCCGAAGAAAGGCCGGCAGCTTCAAGGCACTCACGTCCTCGCGGTCTATTATGCATATGCCATCCCCTGCCTCATACCTTGCCCATGCCATATCCAAAGCAGGACTGCAACCACGCTTCCAGAGAATAAAGGAAAGTGCCTGAAAGGGATTGTAGTCCCTCACTTCCCAGCTTCCGCTGGGGAAGTCGCTGTTGCATCGCAGTGATATATCGTATGCAAGCTCTGCGCCTATTTCGATGATGTAATGGTGTTTGATGGCCCTTTGCATGCCAATCATATTCATGCACCCCCATTCAGCATTTGGAGGCTATTTTTATAAGATTAGCTGGGGTAGGAGGCAAAAACAGGCTTTGAAACAGCATATCTGCATAAACCTCACGAAATGGATATTATCTCACGTTAAACGTCACACAACAAAGAGTAAAGTAACCAAAACGTAACTTTTATAAATTATTGTAACCTAATATTTGCATGGCAAGCGGCGTCAAGGGTTCTGCTTATTACCTGAGTCCTGAAGAGATAAAGAAAATAATACTTTGCGCGCCTTCATTGAGGGACAGGGTAATAATCAAGATTCTTGCCAGAACAGGCATGAGGCGCAGCGAACTGCGCGGCTTGGAAATTCGTGATGTTGATTTCGGAAAGGAACGCCTTTACATACGGAGCGGCAAGGGCGATAAGAGCAGGACTATTTCCGTTGACCCCGACACCCTGCAAGACATAAAGTTCTATGTTGGTGACAGGAAAGATGGCAAGCTTATAGTAAGCAACAAGGCAGATACAATCTCCCTGAAGCAGATAAACGAAATATGCGCCAAATGCGGCAATATAGCCGGGGTAAGGCATCCAAACCCAGGCAAAAGGGACATAAATCCCCACCTTTTCCGTCACTCATTCACAAGGATAATGCTTAGTAGGGGCATGAGGATGGAAGAGCTTCAGCAGACGCTCGGGCACTCCAGCATAAGGACCACAATAGATGTTTACGGGACGCCAAGCGTAGATTCTGTCCAAGAGAGCTACAAAAAGGCTATAACAAGCCTCTTATAATGAAAGAACTTTTCGAGTTAGCCATCGAAGAATTCATGAAGCACGACACAGGAGAAAAGTATCCTATGGGGAATCCACAATTGTGGAGTGGTTCGAGAGCAACTACAAAAGATTTTGTAAAACATGGACATAAGGCATCAGAGGCTGATATAGTTGTCTGCTGCCTTAAGGATCTTGAACTTGACCCTCGTATTAAAGTGGTGACACTAAATCACTTATTCATATCCTTTTGGGATGAGGTTTACCCCATGATTGACCCATCTCGAAGGCTATATTCTCCAGATGAGCTGCGCGACGTGGTTGACATGTGGAATAAAAAGAAACCCAGACAATAATTAAGCATGTCCGAAAAGAAGTCTCACGCTAGAACCGGCCAGGTGGCAGTTCTGGTTGGGCTGATATTGCTGGCTGTCGCGGCTGCCATATTCTGGAACTGGGACTTAATCCAGTCCGGCATGCAATCCGTGGACTGGAACCCCTCAAGCCTGCTTGAAAACACGACGCTTCAATTCATGCTGATAATAGCCGCCATGATTGTCATGCTTTTCGCCTATCTGATGTACAATGCAAAGAGACCCAAGGCGTTCCGTGAGGTTTAGTATGGCAACGCGCAAGCTTCCAAGGTTCCTTACGCCCGCCGAAGTGGCGGAGATGTTCAATGTTGCCAAAGGCAATGCCAGGGATTCCATGCTCCTCAAGTGCCTCTACTATCTGGGGCTGCGAAACAGCGAGCTGCGCGCAATGGGAATAGGCGACATAGACGTTATAAGCAGAGCAGTGAAGGTTGTCCAAGGGAAGGGCAAGAAGGACAGGTATGTACCCATTCCCGGGGAATTCGCCGAGGAGCTGAAGGCATTCATAGCAGGCAAGAGTGGGGT
>CAZCTG010000082.1:0-3480 GCA_964501695.1 uncultured archaeon
TGGTTGCTCGTTCCAGGCTACGGAGCGCAGGGGGGCAAAGGTGAAGACATACCAAATTTCGTGAATGATGATGGATTGGGTGCGGTTGTCAATTCCTCAAGAGGCATAATATTCGCATATAAGAATGAAACTTACCGAGAAGCGTTCAAACCCGAGCAATTTACTGATGCAGCAAGGGTAGCTGCAGAAGCTACAAGAGATGATATAAATATTGCGCTTCGGGGTGTTGATAAATTGAGATTTTAATTTCTATCCGCACACCTTTTTCACATCCTCTTCCAGCTCGGCGCGCATCTTCTTCTCCGCATCTCTGTATACTAAGACCTTGTTGGATTTATCCACTTGTATCATGTTTCGTTTCAACATTTCTTTGAGTAATTTGTTGACATATCCGCATTTCAGATTCAATGCCGCAGATAAGTCTTTGCATGTGACGCTTTTGTTTTCTATGAGTTTTAGTATATCGGCGTACCTTTCACTTTTGGGTGTTTTGTATGGCATATCTTGTCTGTATCCTGCGAGTATTTCTTCCAGTTTTTTGTTCTTTGCCGCATGATGACCAAAACCAATGAGGTTCTTGAATTTTTCGATTTCCTTTCTTGTCGTGATGTACATTTGTAGAGCATTTGTGCCTTGCAGACAATTACCAGAGTTGATTCCTATATCTTTAAGAAGTGTTTTGATAAATTCCAGCGTTTCCCTGTTGGCTTGTGCTATTGAAACACTCCTTTGGCCTCTGCATACATTGACGCAGCCTTCAGCTGCTGCAAATCCTCTTATATATCCCGCCTTAACTTCATTGTCCGATTTTTCCAGAATATTCTTCATATCAGATTGCATATGAGAAACAAGCTCTGACAATACTGCACTGCTTATTCTCAATTGCAGGTTTGGCTCTCTCCTTATGAATTTCCTGTTCTTCTCGGATGCTATATTTATTCTTTCAAACCCATCCAATTTCAGTTTTTGGATAAGCATATTCAATTCTTCCCTGTTTTCATGGGTTGGCAATCTTATAGTAATTTCCATCCGTCTTTTGGGTATAGCAAAAGTATTTTCAGTGTGGTTGGCAAAGAAGAACACCAGACTGACATCGTTGTTGCAGAATCTCAAGTTGTATTTTGTTATGCTCCCGTCGCCTTTCAACAATCCGAACCATTCCGCCATTGTTTTGTCCACTTCTATCTTCCAGTTTTCAATTGAGATACTGCCAGGAACAAGATATGCTGTTATAGCGTATGCATTTTCCAAAACCTTATCGTTACCTATTCCAGCGATATTTCCGCAAAGAAATGTCTTGTCCAGAGGTGGTCTTTTCTTACCAACTTTCCATTCGTATAAGCTCGTCTCGCCGACATCAATTAGCTCCGATAATTTTCTTTTCGTTCCAGCATTTTTTATGGCTCCTTTGAACAGGTTTAACCTGAAATCCGGCCTCAGAAATATGCGGTTTCTTGGCGAAATATAGTTCAATATGTCAATCTTGAGGAGTTTATTTGATACCATAATATCATTGTATTATTAAACAATTAAGTATTTAAAGCTTTATGCCAATATCTATTATGGTCATGAAGTCGTTCGTTGTGAGATTAGACGAAGATTTATGGGAAAAATTCACAATAAAATGTGTCAAAAACAGAAAAAGCAAAAACGAAGTAATAGTTGAGTTAATAAAAGGGCATGTAAAGGACTAGATTTTTAATACTTCCTTAATTTTCTTATCCAAATCCGCTCTCAATTGTTTACCTCTATCTTCTTTAGAAAAATAGTCTATTCTTGCGGCGAGAGAGATTTTAGCTGCAACAATTCTGGCTGCCTTACCTTTCAACTCTCTGGGCGCTTTCTGCACATACTCATGACTAAACAATATTCCGTGTTTTGGGGACCTACCTTCGCCTTTAAGGTGTCTGAATAAACTTTTTTCAGCACCCAGAAGTTGAACCGTACTGCTCGGCATCTTAGCCAGCTTGTCCAGTCCTCCCGCGAGCACCAGCAGCCTCAGCGCGAGCGCAGAGCCTGCTATGGCAGCCGTGTTCGGCGCGAACCTCCTTGCGGCTGTTTCTATGTAAGCAGTCATTTCCTTCCTCAGCTCAAAGAGCGAGAGTATCGCTTTCGCGTATTGCCTGACCTGCTCCATGTCCTCTCCGGTGAATTCCATGCCCGCGGAGTTGTTCGCAAGGGCTGCGGCTTCCTTGTCATCGACATCGTCCCTGAATCCCTGCGCGGCAATCGCGGCGAACTTTTCGTGGTCAGCGACGGCATGCTCGGCCTCGGGGAAGTGCAGGCCGTACCATTCCCTCAGCCGCTCGACGAAGACGTTGATTACCCTGTCAAGCTCGTCGGCCACGCCTATGGCGCTCATGAGAATCCTGTCGCTCTTCATCTCCTTCAGCTTCGGCGCAGCGGATGCCGCGCCCACTTCGCTAAGAATTTGGTTTATCTCGGCCTGCGAGCCCGCCCATTTCAGCGACATCGCGAGCGACCTGAATTCGTCGCGCATCTTCGCCGAAGCGGCGCTGTCTTCGGCCTTGGCTGCCTCAATGCCTATGTCTTTCAGCCTGCCAATCAGCTTTTGTTCTTCCTCTATCAACTGGCCTGACCTCGACTGCTCCAGCTTCCCGGCTATCAGCTTCGCATCCTTGGGGAACAGTTCCTTGTCTATGACATTGCCTTTGCTGTCAAAGGCGACTGCTCCTATGATGCCGGTTGCAATGAAGGCTTCCTTTTGCTTTTTCTTTGGCATGGATTAGAATTGCAAGAGGGGGATAAAAAGGTGATGTGGGGGAGAGGATTCGAACCCCTGAAGGCACTAAGCCACTGGCTTTCTCAGACATTAATGTCGCCTAAGGCCAGCCCCTTTGACCGCTTGGGTACCCCCGCGTAGCAAAGATTTATTGTAACGGCTTAAAACTTCGCATAATGTCAGAAATCAATAATTTTTACTTCGTTTTTCAATGATTTGAGATACCGCCTGAAGTCGCTTCCGGACAATTCCAATGTTTCAGTATTCACATTGGGATGAAAGCTGACGAAATCGGCATAAAATATGATACGGTCTATGAGAACCTTTATTTTTCCACTATCATTGATTAATCCGAAGGGCGAAACAGCACCTCTGTCAAGATTAAGTGCTTCTTTCAATTCAGTCTCATTAGCAAAGGAAAGCCTGTCACCAATGCGTTCTCCCAATGCTTTCATATCGAGCTTCTTTTCGGATGGCAATATTGCCAGAATAAGTTTATTTGATTTTTTAGTCCTAAGGAAAAGATTTTTGGAGTGCGGCCCTCTTATTTCACCGTAACTCCTGTCCTTTTCAGCCTGTTCGCATGTGAATACAGCTTCATGCTTGAATTCCTTATAATCAATGCTCAAATTTTTGAGATATTGTTTGACTTTTTCAGAATCCATATGCGGGGGGTGAGATATCCTGCCCATGGAGTTTTTCCGTAAACGCTTTTTCGGCAACAGATCCGAAAAGGG
>CAZCTG010000083.1:0-3407 GCA_964501695.1 uncultured archaeon
GGCCTGTTATGTCCCTGCCTGGCAAGACAGAGCCTTCACCATATGCCGTGACCGTGCCTCTTTCTGCTTTCGCTTTTTCCAGCCTAGCGAAATCAATGCCCTCCTTCCTGTAAAGGGTTCCCTTCGAGTCGGAAACGCCCGCAAGCTTCGCGCCATGCCCCGAGAGGAGCTTGGCGGCAAAGAAGCCCACGTTGCCGAAGCCCTCCACGGCGAAGGATGCGTTTTTGATGTCAATGCCCGCGTGTTCCGCGGCGACGAGCGCCGCATGGTACACGCCGAACCCCGTGGAGCCCAGCTCGTGCGGTATGCCGCCCATGCCCGCGGGCTTGCCTGTGCAGGATTTCATGTCGCCGTTCTCATCGGCAAACCATCGCATCTCCTCCTCTGCCATGTTCATGTCGGGCGCGGCCACGTAAAGCGAAGGGCAGACGGGCTTGATTGCACTGGAGAACGCGCGCACCATGGCCTCTTTCTCCGCGGAGCCGATTTTCTTATCATCCGCCACTATGCCCGACTTCGCGCCGCCGAACGGCAGCCCCGCCAGCGCGCACTTCCACGTCATCGAGCGCGCCAGCCTAGCAACCTCGTCGACGCTGACTGTCGGCGTCATGCGGATTCCTCCCTTCCCCGGGCCGAGGTTCGTGTTATCTATCACGAGAAAGCCGTGCATGCCTGTCTTTTCATCGTACACTTCCAGAATCTTCTCCGGGCCGAATTTGTCGAATGTCACCATGGAATCACTTAAATAACATATTTATGAACGCATTTGAATTTGCGTCTTGGCTATCAAATGACGGCCTTAGTCGCTAATGCATGTGCTCTATCCCCTCGCGCACGCGCTCGTTGCGCTCGTGCGCTGCCTGCAGCCCCTTCGGTATTTTCCTGCCGTTCTTCTCGTAATAGTCGTAGACAGCTTCCTTCAGGGCGTCGGCGGAAAGCACGGAGCAATGGATTTTGATCGGAGGAAGCCCGCCCAGCATCTTGACTATCCGGGCCTTGTCTATAGCAAGCGCCTGCTTCAGCGTCTTGCCTTTCGCCATTTCGGTCAATACCGAAGACGTGCTTATGGCAGCTATGCACCCGAATGTCTTGACCTTGACATCCTTAATGTATTCCTCGCCTTTCCTGTTCTTTGCTATGCACAGGTACATCCACATCAAGTCGCCGCAATTATGAACTGTTGCTGATTCTGTCACGTAAGATTTTGATTTGTCTGTTTCTATGTTGTATACCTCGCCATTATAATTAATTTTTTCCACGTTTTTTATTGGCATATAAAAATATCTGTCATCAAACCAAGATGATATGGCTTCGGGTCTCATAGGGGTGAAATTTATATTAAGAATTTTTGCCAAGCGTTCAAGGTATATTTTCTCTCCAATATGCAACCTGTAGGATTTTCTATGTTTCACTCCATTTTTTGATACCTTTTCGCTTTCGACATAGATTGATGGCGCTATACCCTGCCTGAGAAGAAGCGTCTTTAGTTGCTGAGCCAACTGATAAGAAATAGTGGAATAACCGGCTCTGGGCTTTCTTGTATTAAAATAACCATCACCCTTCCATAGACCATAGATGAGACTTTTCTGTTTTTCTGATGGCAGGAGCATCATCCAATGCGGGATTTTCTTGTTCGCTGCACCTTTTCCAAAAAGTAATTTTATAAGACGCACAACAAAAACGCTGTTTATTGTAACTATCAATGTTTTTCTTTCTTCAACCGCCTTTATTTTTGCCGTTATGCCAAAAACCCTCTTTGATATTTCTTGAACGTCTTTTGCAAGGTTCATTTCTTTGATGTGGAAGGAAAAGTTTATGTCAGTTTGGGTAACCTTATCCCTAAGCGAACCCTCGGCAAGGTAATAGCCGCAAAATCGTAAAAAGCCGGAATCAACTCTTATTCTTTCAGGTATTTTAATGCTTTTGAAATCCCACTTCTTTTTTTCTGTTTGAACTTCTATGAACTCTTTATCATCGGTTTCTTTCAAAACAGGATAAAGCAGAATATCGCCCTTCTTCAATTCTGTTGAATGATTCCAGTCAACAAGGAGTGTCCTCTTGCCTTTGTAGCGTTTGTACTTATCACCTTTGGGCACTATAACAGACAGTACTTCATGCTCTGGTGTAGTGTGACTGCTCCGAATTTGTTCTTTAATGTCACCACATGGCCTGAATAATTTCTGGATATGGTTCTAGAAATACTATTGAACAAGCCATTATGCCCAAGAACTTTTTCGTTATTGGTCAAGCTTTCAATATCAATCAAATCGCTGTTTGCATGAATCATTGTTTCTGGAAGTAGGCACATCGGATTTCCGACTTTGCCAATTCCATCGGCGTCCTTCATCTCGCCCATGTTCTTCGGGTGCTTGAACACCTCAAGCACCTTTTTGCTGTATCCGTAGGTTTGCTTTTTTGTCATGCTTCATCACTTGAAATCACTTTTATGCCGTTCCTTTTCAGCAGGGCCGTTGTGACGCCGTCTCCATCCTTGAGCTTTCCGCTGAAGCTGCCATCGTAGATTTTGCCGCAGCCGCATGAAGGGCTCCTTTGGGCGAATATGGCTTCCTTGGCGCCGCACTCCTTTGCGATTTTCAGTGTCGCGTTCGCGCCCTTGACAAACTCCTTTGTCTTGTCTTCTCCCTTGCAGTTGAAAACCTTTGCCTTCCCGTCCAGCACAGCATTGCCGTCGCCACCCTTTATTTCCAGGTGGGGCCTCGGCGTCGGCAGACCGCCGAGCTGCTCGGGGCAGACTGCGACTGCTTCGCCGCTCAAGACCATCTTGATGACTTCCTTGTTTGGGTTCGATTTGCCGTCATACCTCGTGTTCAAACCCGCCAAACATGCGCTGACTATTTTCATACGCTTCACGTGTGTTTTGCAATTGGGGATATTCTCCTGAGGTTTTCAACGATTTCCGGAAGCACATCGGCGACGTAATCCACGTCTGCCGCGGTGTTGCCCTTCCCCAGCGAAAGCCTCAGGCTGCCATGCGCCTCCGCGTGCTTCAGCCCTATGGCAACCAGCACGTGGCTGGGTTCAAGGCTCTTGCTCGAGCAGGCGCTGCCTGTTGAAGCCGCGACGCCCTTCATGTCCAAGTGTATGACGAGCGACTCGCCCTCGATGCCGCCGAACCTGAAGTTGTTGATGCATTGCAGGCGCTTTGCCGGGTGGCCGTTGAGGCGGCTGTCCGGGATTGCCAAAACATTTTTCCTCAGCCTCTCCGAAAAGTCAGCCATCCTCTTGCTTTCGGATTTCATTCCCTTCGTTGCAAGTTCCGCTGCCTTCGCGAACCCGACGACGCCCGCGACGTTTTCCGTGCCGCTGCGCCTGCCATTTTCGTGGCCGCCTCCATGCAACAGCGGATTGATTTCAATGCCGTCCCTTACGTAAAGCATGCCCACGCC
>CAZCTG010000084.1:0-3359 GCA_964501695.1 uncultured archaeon
GGCATTATGCTCCTGCAGTAAGGCGAGGCCAGCAGGCTTTCTACCCCGCACCTGACCTTTTCCAGCCTGCCTGCCTCGAAACCGGCAAAGCTCGCGACATGCTCCGTGTCTATGACCCAAGGTTTCTGGTTCTTTATCATGATTCCGGAGCAGGCATGTATCAGCTCCGCATCGCCGCTGTTGACGTAGATGGCGTGGGGCTTGTTGAGCGTATGAATATACAGGCCGAAAGCCCTCTTTTTCAGGCGGTCGGCAATCCTTGATTTGGAGGCGGAAACGAACCTGGGCATGCAATACTCAATACCGGCCGGCGGGTGCCTGACTAGGTCGTCATAAACGGAATGGTGCCCTTTCCTGAGGTAGACTTTCATAGTTTCAGCACTCCTTGGCCTTGACAGATAGGAAAACAATGCTGTCCGCCTTGAGCAACACGCCGCTCTTCGGCTTCATAAAAGGATGCAGAACAATCATGGAAAGCCTGGCAAGCGCCCTTTTTGCGGCAGCCGCTCCGCCGCGGCTGCTGATGAGCAGATTGGCGCTTGCAACCTTCTTCTCAACTTTGAAGCCGCATTTCTCCAGCGCCTCCTCCATCTCCCACCATGGTATTGGGTTGAGGTGGCCCAGCCGCCTTTCCTCATCGCTGAAGCAGAAGAACTTGCCAGTTATCAGGAATTTCAGCCTGGAAAAGACATTGGCTATGTTCGGCGTGGTTATCACAAGGCAGCCGCCTTTTTTCATGACCTTGTTCGCCTGGCGGAGAAGGTGATACGGATTCTCTATGTGCTCCACAACTTCAGCGCACACCACGTGGTCGAACTCGTTCTTCTTGTAAGGCATGTCCCTGTTCAGGTCAACCTTCCTGCAACTGCCGTGCCTGAAATCTTTCGGGTGTATATCACACGAAGAAACCTTAAAGCCCATGCCGGAGAGCGCGGCGGAGAGCTCGCCTGTTCCTGCCCCTGCGTCAAGCAGCTTGCCTTCCTTCCCGGCCATGAGCTCCAAAATCTTCTGGTGCAGGTTGTCCATGCCAAAACCTTGTCGTTCCAGAGTAAATAAGGACGGCTTTTATTGAGACTTATGAAACAATCGTTCTGATAGTTTATATAAACTGCGCAATAATGCTTGATAGGCGATGCCGATGAAGACGGTTCTGTTTTTCCCCAGGTTCAGATACCAGAATTTTTTTTCAGAGCCGCTCAGCGTCTACTATCTGGCCAGCGTTCTCAGAAAGGGGGGGTTTGACTTTGACGTGATAGACGGCACGACAGAAACGTTCGAGAGCGCTGTCAGGGAGATGGAAGTGCAGAACCCCGACGTGCTTGCCATCTCCGTCCAGACGGTTTTCGCCGGCTTTGCGAAGGCCGTGGCCGGCAGGTTCAAGGAATCCAACCCAAAGGGTATTGTTATAGCGGGCGGGCCCCATCCCACGATAATGCCCGGGGACGTGCTGAAGACGTTCGCCGATTTCGTGGTGATGGGCGAGGGCGAGGCGACGCTGCCGGAACTGTTGAAAAACATCAGGAACCCCGCCAGGGTGAAGGGGATAGCATACATGAAAGGTGGGAAAGTCGTGAAGACGCCGCCAAGGGAGCCGGTGAAAAACCTTGACGACATACCCTTCCCTGCGAGGGATTTGATGGGCGAGAAATACTTCCAGTTCGGGAATGCAATGCTTATCGGCAGCAGGGGCTGCCCCTACAATTGCTCCTTCTGCCAGCCTACGCAGAGGAAGCTGTTCGGGAACGCCTTCAGGCAGAGAAGTCCGGGGAACGTTGTAAGCGAAATAAAATACGCGAAGCGCGTGTTCAAGAAAAAGGGATATGAGATGAAAACCTTCTCGCTGACTGACGACGGCATAACTTACAACAAGAAATGGTTGGAGGGGTTTTGCAGGCTGCTGATAAGTGAGAAGATAAACCTTCCATGGGAAGGCGACACCAGAGCGGACACCATACCCGGCCCCGAACTCCTACGCCTTATGAAAAAATCCGGGTGTTACAGGCTTTCCATAGGTGTTGAGAGCGGCAACGATTACATAAGGAACACCATACTCAGGAAGCAGCTGAAAAGGGAGAAGATAATCGAGGCATTCAGGACATGCCACGAGTCAGGGATAGAGCCGCATTCGTTCATCATGGTGGGGTCACCTGGTGAAAGCATGAAAAGCGTAATGGATACCGTGCTCCTGCTTGACGAGATTAAGCCCACCACAACCCAGGTCACCATCACCACGCCGCTCCCTGGCACAGACCTGTATTCGCATTGCGAGGAGAACAACATCATAAGGGCGGACGCCTGGTCCGACTACGACTATTACGTGGAATCCCATCTCAAGCTGGAGAACTTCACGAACGAGCAGATAAAGAAGATGCGGGCCAGGCTAAAGTTCAGCATAATAGGCAGGACGTTCGCGCGCAGGTATCTCAAGACCGAGATGAAATACTCCACAGTCTTCCGCTTGCTTTCGCTGCCTTTCCTGACGGATTTTCTGATGGAGCTGGAATGGGGCTCCCTCAGCCAGGTCAGAAGGAAGCTTCAGGGTGTTCTCGGGTTGAATTTCACGGCGGTGTGACATGGCAAAAGCAAAGGCTAGTGAAACAAAGCTTGGCATGCCTGTTGCGACCGTTTTCATGATGAACTACAACGGCCTCATGCACGCAAAAAGATGCCTTGATGCAATCGAAAAGCAGACTGTCAGGCACAACCTGGTTTTCATGGATAACCGCTCCACTGACGGGAGCTTCGAGTATGCATCAAAAAGGCTGGCAGGCAGGAAAGGCTCTGCCATCTTCCGTTCTGACAGGAACAGGTATGTGGCATATCTTGAAGCAAAGGCCATGGACATGTGCAAGACAAGGTATGCAGCATTCTGCCATATAGACTGCGTACCCGAGAAGCGCTGGCTGGAGAAGATGATAAGGGTGGCTGAGAAGGAAAAGGCGGGCGCGGTGGAACCTGAAATAGTCCATCCGAACGGCCAAGTGCTGCACGGGAGTCTCACGCGCTGGTTTTCGCCGACGCTCACAGGGAAATGCGAGCGCCATCCGCTCGTTGTATGCACAGCAGCCACGCTGTACAGAAACACAAGGCTGAAAATTTTCAACCCGAGCTACCTGCACTACCATGACGAGGACCACGCATCCGAGGTGCTGAAAAGGCATGGCTGGCCCCTCGTGCACATCGGTGACTGTCTGGTGTTGCACGCAGGCTCGCATTCAGGACTGTTGTCGCCAAAGTGGAAGCTTCTTTCCAGGTTCAACCAGGCAAGGATGGTGCTGACGTTCAACAAGCCTGCAAAAAATCCTGCCGCTGCCTAAACTACTCCGACCAAAAAACTACTCCAGACTTCGTCTGGAGAA
>CAZCTG010000085.1:0-3255 GCA_964501695.1 uncultured archaeon
GCCTGCGGCCGTCGGATAATTGTTGTTTGACACCATCTTGGCGCGCAGCCCGCTGCCCGCCTTCTCCCTGAGTATGCCGAGGAATCTGCCCACGTAGTCATCGTAGTCCTCGGTGCCTTTCGGCACCTCCTTGCCGTTGATTACCAGCACGTCCTTCTCGTATTTCGGGTCGAATTCCACCGTCGTGTGGGTCTGCAGCCCGTCGAGCGTGAGCGACAGGCTGCCTGTCTGCGGCAGCATGAGCCTGCTGTCGCGCTTGCCCCAGTACTTCACCAATGCTATATTCGAATTGGCCACAGCCGATGCCTTTGCCATGCTTTCACTTCCCGTTTGCTTTGTCAGGAGTAAATCCTGATTCGCTCTTTTCCTTTCCAAGATGCGCGGTGTCATCTATCTTCTCGACAACAAAAGTCTTGCCGTCATGCTTTATAACGTTCAGGCAGCCGTTGTGCTGATGGAAATCATGGATGCCCTTGCGTCCGTTCATACACTTTCCAGACTTTCGGGTGTTTCTTCCATATCTCTTCCCTTGTCATGCCGTCAACGGGGCCGTGGCTTCGTTCGGAAAGGCCCGCATGCGTTATCACACCCAGGCCGTGCGGCTCGGCGACAATCTCGGCGGTCTGCAGCGCCCTTTCCTGCGGGCTGGAAAAAATCATGTCTATCTTCTCCTTTGCAAGCCGCTTCGCGAGCAGGACGGATTGACTCACGCCTTTCTCGTTCAGCTTCACGTGCTGTATCTGCCCCTGCATCCTGTCCTCGACGTTCCATTGCGTTTCGCCGTGGCGGACCAAGAAGATTGTCTGCATGGGTTGATTTTTGTGGACTGGGAATAAAAATTAGTTTTCAATACGAATGCCCTCTACGCCTACCTTGGTTATGTAGGCCTTGCCGCCCGCGTTATCTATGGCCTTCGCAACGGCGTGCTTGGTTTTTTCATCAACAAGGGCAACCATGATGCCGCCCTTGCCCGCGCCGGAAAGCTTTGCGCCAAATGCGCCGGCAGCTCTTGCATCATCTATAAGTCTGTTGAGTTTAGGGTGCGAAACACCCAAGTCCCTTGCTAGAATTTCATGATTTCTATTCATCAATTCGCCAACCCTTTTGGCATCGCCTGCCATAAGGTATTTTTCGCCTTCCTTTGCTATGCTCTTTATCTCATCAAAAACAGCTTCATAGCTTTCCTTACTCTTTGTCCAGCCACTTGCCACATAAGGCACGGTTTCTTTGGTTTGCCTTTCAACCTGCGTGTCGCCTATAACAATAGCATATTCATGCTTCCCTAGATTTTTCTTTTCAAGTACGGGTTTCTCTCCGGACTTGTCAATTCTGACCAAATTGTAGCCTCCCATGCTGCTGGATGTTATTTCGCCGCCTGATGCTTTGCCTCCGTGTATCTTCACCTGAAAAGGATAAAGCCAATCAAAGAAATCTTTGGGTTGTATTTCCTTGCCTGAAATTCTGCATAGTGCGCCAAGCATTGATGACAGGACAGCAGTGGAACTGCTCATGCCTCCAGCCATATATGGTATGTCAGATTCTATCTTCACATCAAGCCCCGAGGAGAAGTCATTTTTATGGAAGAATTTTTTTATTAAATCAAAAAGAGGGTATAGTACGTTCGTGTATGCGGCGGCATCTGGATATTCCTTTTTCATCAGTTCTGCTGTGCTCGTTTCCCCTCTCCCATACCCCTTAGAGTCTATGATTATTTTGCCATCATCTCTCTTTTTTATTTCCGTTCTGGTTCTCATGTCTATGGCAGCGACTATAGCAGGTCTCTCGTAAACAATGCTGTGCTCGCCGAAAAAGAACACGTTTCCAGGCGCACTTGTTTTTACCATACCCAAAATTGTCAAATGGGTTTAAAAAAGTTATAGACAACGCTTTAGGGAGCTGATATAATGGCAATAAAAATACCAATACATGATGAAACCCTGATGCCAATGGTCTTGGGACCGGTCACAAGAGTCCCTGAATACGCTCTTCGTGAGTATGGCATAAGTTGGGTTCGTGGCGAATACAAAGATGTTATAGCGAAAAGCGAGGTTGACTACCAGAACGAATGGGTGTCGGGCGACGAGATGCAGATGCAGCTTGTCACTGAGGCTTCAAAATTGGCGGGCTTCGGCGACAATCCTAAAATATTGAGAAACCACGCATCAAAGGTTGTTGCATACCTTGCGCCAAAAATAGACGGCCAAATCAACATATTAGACCATGGCGCGGGTCCCGGCTTGTCGGCTGAGTCCGTGTTCAATGCTATGGGAGGCAATGAGAAGGACAGGACATTTTTCACGCTTCTTGAGCCGGCGAAGGACAAATTGGACATTGCAGAGGAAAAAATGAAAAAATTGGGCGCGAGATATATGGCAATAAATGCGCCTGATATTGAAATGTTGAGATATGTCCAGCCAGGAACGCAGAGCATTTTCGTAGGAGTCGCTTCAATACACCACCATTCGCACATACCATTTGAAATTTATCATGAAGTATTGGCCAGCGGCGGATTTCTCGTTTCTTCTGATTGGCACAACTCCGTCTGGGAAATCCCTAGCAGGTATTACAAATTCCTTGAACGGTTTAACTGGCCGCTTAAGGAAAAGGGTCTGGCAAATTTTTTGGATGCATATCCTGCCGCAGCCAAGATTGTTCCAGAACCACAGAGACGGGAAGACAGGCAGGCTAACGAGGACATAACAAAATTCTGGCTGGGTTACTATCAAATACTGGTCAATCGCGGTCAGCAAGGGAAGAACGCTATATTACCATCCGAAGGCCACAGACCTGCCGAAAGGTATGAAGCGCAGATGAAGGAATGCGGTTTCATCCTAAATTCGGAAGAAATCCAAGACATGATTTCAGACGGCGCGGTCGCAAGCAACCCGCACCAGATACTTCCCGGCAGCACATTGCTCATGCTTCTGGTCGGGCAGAAGCCGTGATAACCTTAAAAACATATTCTTGAAATATCTCTAAGTGAAACTATGCCCGAACTCGCAGACATATACGTTCCAAAAAGGCACAGGATAGCCCTATGCCCGGGAGTATGGGTAATCTCGTAAAGGATTGGGGCTTCTAGCCTTTCAAATATTTCTCCAGCGCGATTTTCGCGCCGGGCGCGAAGCTGTCGCCGCGCGCGAGCATACTCTTCACTTCCTGCAGCGGGAAGAACTTTACGTAATCAACTTCCCCTGCCGCCGGCCTGAACGGCCCATCGTGCACGCATTTGAAGACCATTATCATCTCCTGGTC
>CAZCTG010000086.1:0-3168 GCA_964501695.1 uncultured archaeon
AAAAAAGACAATAGGACATTTCTTTCTGATGAAGGCAGGAGGCAATCCTAATTCTGAAGAATATGGGCTTGAGATTCCCGAGCTTGGCATCGCAATTGCAGACGAATATCAGGGCCGCGGGCTTGGCGGACTTTCTATCAACATACTCCAGATTGTAGCAGAAGCTCTGAAGGCTGACGGCATAGAACTCACAACTGCCAAGACCAATGAAGGTGGCTGGAGGACTTACAATTCTGCTGGATTTGAATATACTGGGATGATAAGAATTGCTCTCGGAGTTGATGTAACAGACGCTGAAATGGGTTTGGCTAAGTCATCAAATTTCAGAACTGAACGGCAGATGATTTATGTGATAAATGAGGAAAAGAGGCAGGTAATATTTGACTACCTCAGAATGAAGCGCGAGAAATCAAAGCAATAATACGCCAATCCCTATTCCTCATATGGTAGGCTTTTAAACCAAATGAGGGCATCTATTCTGTATGGCAGAGCTAATATCGCAGGGTCACAGCATGTGCGCGGGCTGCGGCATAGCCATGGCGATGAACCAAATGGCAAAGGCGTGCCCGGAGAACGTAGCCGTAAGCTGCGCGACGGGTTGTCTCGAAGTCACGACAAGCGTCTATCCGCTGACTGCATGGAAGGTCCCGTGGATTCACGCGGCATTCGAGTGCGCGCCTGCCGTCGCCAGCGGCATGGAAGCGGCGGCGAAGAAGCTGGGCAAGGACATGAAAGTCATTTCTATTGCCGGCGACGGGGGCACGTTCGACATCGGGCTTCAGTCGTTGTCAGGCATGCTGGAGCGCGGCCACAAGGTTACGCACATCTGCGTTGACAACGAGTGCTATGCAAATACAGGGATACAGCGCTCAGGCGCAACGCCTTTCGGCGCGTGGACCACGACGACGCCGACGGGAAAGAAAGTTTCAGGGAAGCAGCAATACAGCAAACCGATGGCAGAAATAGTCGCGGCACATAGAGTTCCTTACGTCGCCACGGCTTCAGTGGCTTATCCGGAGGATTTGCAGATGAAGGCCAAGAAGGCTCTGGAGAATCAGCCGAGCTTCCTGCTCATTCAGACGCCATGCCCGCCGAGCTGGAAGATGGACACGAGCATGTCCGTCAAGGCAGGGCGGCTTGCCGTGCAGTCAGGCATGTGGGTGCTTTACGAGATTGATAACGGGAAGCTAAGAATAAACATGAAACCCAAACGCGTGCCTGTCAATGAATACCTCGGCATGCAGGGAAGGTTCAAGCACCTCAGGCCCGAAGACATCGCAAACATACAAAAGCAGACAGATGCTGAGTTCGCTCGGCTCGAGAAGATTGAGAAGGCTGGGATTGGGTTCTAGAGCTTCTTCTCTCTGTAGGATATGCTGAATTTTCCTCGCTTTTCCGCGTTCATTTTCAGGATACCAAAACCCGTTTTCTCATATAGCTTCTGTGCTGCGGCTTCGTTTGGATCGTTCAATGAGGTGTATAGACGCAAAAATTTCTTGCCCCGGTTCTTTGCTTTGCCTATTGAGAATGCAAGTAGTTTTTTTCCAACACCCTTACCTCTTTGTGAAGGGCCAACGCAGAACCAGCTAAGCCAGTCGGCTTCTTCAGCATCCTCCTTCAGTTCGTACAGCCCTGTCACGCCTATGATATTTTCCTTTTCCACAGCAACCCAGTATTTCAGCCATGTTACGCTGGGGTATCTCGGAGAATTCCTGTAGTTGCCAAGGCTGGCGGGCAACCAATAATCAGAGCACTCCCTTTCATTTTGGACAGGGAATACTTTGTTTAGAAGCTTCATTGCCTTCTTTAAGTTCTTTTCAGAAAGTGGCACTATTCTCATGACTAATAATTAAAATTCTTACTAAAAAATCTACTTGACGGTCGTGCTGCCTTCCCAGAGCTGGCTGAACAGAGGCGCCATGATTTTATCGGCAGCGTGCGCTGAGCTTGCCCAGAGCGCGACGTGCTGGCTCTCGTGCACCCGCTTGTCGTCGGTCAGCGACATGAAGACGTGGTTGTTGTCGACTATCGCGAACTTGCCGAACGGCTGGCTGAGCTTCCTCACGTCTGCAATCTGCGCGAGTTCCGCGGCGATGCCCTTCCCGCCCGCCTCTATCGGCGCGAGTATCTTGACCTTTATGCCGCCCTTGGAGAGCTTCTTCAGCGCCCTTGCATGGTTGTTGTAGAGGTCATGCAGGCCCGCCTCCGTCGTGACTATGTTTATGCTCTTCTTGGCTTCCTTGAATATGCTCCTGAGCTGGCGGTTGATGACGAAGCTGCCTTTCATAGTGCCTGTCATCTCGCTGGGCTCCATGAGGTTGAGTCCCTGCTTGAAAATCCCGTCGAGCTGCCCGAGGACAGGGCTTGACTTGAGCCTCTCTATCCTCTCCAGCATCTCTTCGTGCGAGCGGGTGAGGTTGTCCTTCGTCCTCTCGAGCGCCTCCGATGGCTTGAGCGCGACGTACTTTATCGGCTTTGAGGGCTGCATGACTACGAAGCCCTTGTCTGCCAGGGATTCGAGAACATCATACGACCTTGAGCGCGGCACGCTGGCTATCTCGGAAACTTCCGCGGCTGTGGCGACGCCCTTCGCAAGCAGGGCTACGAAAATCTTCCTCTCATAGAGGTTGAGCCCTATGCTTTTCAGTGCGTCAAGCGACTCGGTTGTTCCGACCATTTTACTCACACTAATAACCAGCTGTTATTTTATTCCTTCACTGGTTTATATACCATTTTTCTTGTCCCCGAACAGTAGTTTAGGGGCAAGGCAACACTTTATTGACCACAAGCTTTATAAATACATGGCAACTTGTCACTCCCAAGGAGTCAATATTTAAATATGTTTCGGCATCAGCCCCTTATCCTGCCCTTCTGCTGCGCGTACAGGCGCTCTATGCGCCCCTTGGTGTCGCACTCGTCAATGCTCTTGTCGGGGCGGAACTTGACCACGCGCGGGAAGCGGAGCGCCATGCCTGATTCGTAGTCGGGGCTCTTCTGTATCTCCTCGAAGGCGACCTCGACGACGACGTCGGGCTTCAGCTTAACCTCGCTGCCGTGCTGCTCTGTTATGTTCGGCTTGAGTAGCTTCGTAAGCTCCTCGAAGGTTATGTCTCGCGGGCCTTCTCCAGCCTTCTGGCTGGAGGTTTCGGTTTTCTTCTCCTTGATGCC
>CAZCTG010000087.1:0-2951 GCA_964501695.1 uncultured archaeon
ACTAATGAAAGTCAAGACAGCGCAAAAAAGGAAAGGCTACACCCTTCTCATAACCGAGAAGCCCTCGGCGGCGAGGAGGATGGCCGACGCGCTCGCGGAAGGCGATGTTGACGAGCTCAAGGTCGGGGGCGTGGGCTACTACAGGATAAGAAGGAAGGGCAGGGATTTGGTTGTGGTGTCGGCGGCAGGTCACCTGTTCTCGCTGACTCAGAAGGAGAAGTCTGCTGTCTGGAGCTACCCTGTCTTTTCCGTCGAATGGAAGCCGACTTGGGAGGCAAACAAGGCCGCGGGCTGGTCCAAGAAGTATTACGATGCCATTGCCGGGCTGGCCAGGGGCGCGGGCTCGGTGGTGTCAGGATGCGACTTTGACATAGAAGGCAGCGTCATAGCTTTCAACATAATCAGATTTCTCTGCAGGAAAGAGGACGGGAGGCGCATGCGTTTCTCGACGCTGACGAGGCAGGACCTCGTCGATGCATACGACAGCGCGTCGGAGCATCTTGACTTCCCGCAGATTGACGCTGGCTTGGCAAGGCACCACCTCGACTTCCTCTGGGGCATCAACATGAGCCGCGCGCTCACGCTCGCTCTCCAGTGCGCAGGCGGCTACAAGACGCTTTCCACGGGAAGGGTGCAAGGGCCTGTGCTTGAGCTGCTTGACAAACGGCAGAAGCAGATAGACGCGTTCAAGCCCGTGCCTTTCTGGGTGCTGCAGCTGGAAGGCAGGCTGAATTCAGGCGACATTGTTGCAACCCATATGCATGGCGAGTTCTGGAAAAAAGAGAAGGCAGAAGCCGCGCTGGCCAAGTGCAAGGGCGGCAAGGCCTCCGTTGAATCTGTTGAATCAAGGGAATACTACCAGAAACCGCCCTTTCCATTCGACCTCACCACGCTCCAGCGCGAGGCCTACCTGCATTTCCATTATTCGCCGAAGCAGACACTGGACATCGCGCAGTCGCTGTACGAGCAGGCGCTCATAAGCTACCCGAGGACGTCGAGCCAGAAGCTGCCCGACAAGCTGGGGTTCAAGGGGATAATCAACGGCCTCTGGAAGCAGCCCGCTTACAAGGGCATGTGCGAAACATTGCTGAAAAAAACAGGGCTGAAACCCAACGAAGGGCCGAAGTCAGACCCTGCCCACCCTGCGATATATCCGACGGGCAACGCGCCGAAGGCGCTGAACAACTACCAGAGAAACGTCTATGACATGATAACGAAGAGGTTCCTTGCAACATTCGCCGACCCCGCAAAGAGGCTTGCAATGAAGATTACAATTGATGTCAGGGGGGAGAAGTTCCTGGCTGAAGGCGCGACCACGCTCGTGCCGGGCTGGCTGGACTTCTACAAGCCGTATGCAAGGCTGAAGGAGCAGCCGCTGCCGGCCGCAAAGAAGGGCGACGAGGTGAAGCCTTACAGGATAGATATGCTGGACAAGGAAACCCAGCCGCCAAAGCGGTTCACGCAGGCTTCCATACTGAAGGAGATGGAGAAGCTCGGGCTGGGAACGAAAGGCACGCGCGCGCTGATACTCCAGACGCTCTACGACCGCGGCTACGTACAGGACGACAGCATAGCGGTCACCAAGCTCGGCCAGTCTGTCGTGCGCGCGCTGGACAAATACTGTCCTGACATAATCGAGGTCGAGCTGACGAGAAGGTTTGAAAAGGAGATGGAAGACATACAGGAAGGCAAGCGCAAGCCCGCCGAGGTCATAGCCGAAGCCGAGGTGGAGCTGAGGAAGATACTGGCGAGGTTCAAGGACAGCGAGGCAAAGATAGGCGCGGAACTGTTGGAGATAGTCAGGGAGGCCGCGAGGGAGGAGAGCACGGTAGGAAAATGCCCGTCGTGCGGCGGCGACCTCGTAATGCGTAACTCCAAGGCAGGCAAGCGCTTTGTCGGCTGCTCGGGCTATCCTGAATGCACGCAGACGTACTCCCTGCCGCAGAACGGCTACATAAGGAAGCTGGGCGAAACATGCAAGAACTGCGGCCTGAACATCCTATCCGTCAAAGGAAAGGGCAAGAGGCCGTGGAAGCTCTGCATAAAGTGCGGGTTCGTCAACAAAACCGCCAAGAAGGAAGAGGCTGATGCGTCTGCCAAACCAGCAAAAGCAGCAACCAAGAAAGCGGCAGCCAAGAAGCCGAAGAAACCGAGGACAAAGAAGATGGTCGCGCTGTAGCTTGTCCCACAAAACACTTAAATAGCCATCTGTTCTATCATAGTCTGGTGAATACGCATGGCAAGCAACAACAATGCGAGGAGGTCAGTTCACTGACCGAAGCCCTGATTTGCTTAGCCGTGATAATATCCAATCGGTTTCTGTGAAGGTCGATTCCAAGGGAAGAATCTCCATCCCTGCTTTTCTTAGAAGGAACTTTGGTTTAGGCAAAGATTCTGAAATAGAGATGATTTTCAACTGGAAGAGCGATTCCATTTTGCTTGTTTTCGGCGGTGACGATGGCCAGGATGGTGTAGCGGCAAGCACGAGGGGCTGTGAATCCCTTAGCGCGGGTTCGAAAGGATTGCCAAGGCAGAGCCTTGGTGTTTCAGGGTTTCCCGCTCTTGGCCCTGAGAAATTGAAACTGGGGATGGGATGAAATTATGTATAAAGATAGACCTATTATTAAACTGGAAGACAGGTGTTTCGTTAGATTCCTCAGTGACGGTGATGAGAGAATTGAGTGGTTGAAAACAATAGGCCTTTACAGGAAACTTCAGGATCTAGACCCATCAAATGAACTTCTCGGATGTATAACGTTATATGACGATTCAGGTCGTGAATCTATTATACTGGAAGACGAGTATAACAAGAGATTCGTTAAACTTGATGAGAAAGATTGCGAAAGATATGCTGCGGCACTAGAGAAAGCCCTTGAAAGATATGGAATCAAACCCGGCAGAGTTGTGGGTTTTGACAGGGTTGATGGCGAACCGATATACGCCTCTGAAAT
>CAZCTG010000088.1:0-2873 GCA_964501695.1 uncultured archaeon
GATACATAATCAGAATAACTCCTGAAATTCCATAGTCCTGCGTCTTGGCCAACAGCACGGCATACATGGCGCTGCCCACAAGCAGCCATAGTATGCCCATGTTTGGTATTGGATAGTGGTTCATGGTCTGCGATAATCCTTCTATGAATTTTCCCTGCGCGAAGTATGCCCAAATGAAATCATATGCCATATCATCACTTCACTATCTGGCTCGAACCTCTGTTGTACAGTTCCAACAAGGCGATGCCGTTAATGAGCAGTGCGAGGAAAGCTATGACTGTCTTAAGTCCGATTATGTTGCTTTGTGCCTGGATTGCCGGAGGCAAATATTCAAAAATCCATCCGAATGTTACCGCCCCAAAAATCACATTAAGTATATTTGTCGACTGCATGAATTGCTGCGACTCGGTGAGTTCACCGAGTATCGTGTAGTTAATTTCGCTGGCCTTTGACTGGCAGGTGGGAACTCAGGTTTGAAAGGCGATGGAGAATAGTCTATGCAATCAATGAGAACGACAAGGTTGTGGAAATAGTTGCCATATGGCACAAGGATGAATTCTAGAATCCGAGTTCTTTCTTTACCTTTTCGACGTTCTTTCCTTTGCCAGCCGAGAGCTCCTTTTCCCCGCGGCAAATTTTCTCCATAGCCTTTTGGCTGGACAATGTTTCAATAGTGGACTTCATGCTCTCGTATTCGTCCATGGATATAGTAACCCATTGGGTTCTATGTTCCCCATGAACCTGCAATTCGTTCATAAGAATAATTTGTATCGGGTTTATAAATGCCTTGTGGCTTTATCTCGCAGTCGTGCCGCCGTCGACAACGAGCGTCTGGCCTGTGATGAAGTCGGCTTTGCCTGACGCGAGGAAAAGCACGGCGTTGGTGATGTCAATCGGCTCGCCTATCCTGCCCCACGGAATGGTCGAGACTATTGCAGCAACGGTCTTTTCATCCACCGCGCCCACGCCGGGCGTTCTTATAGGCCCGGGGAGCACGGCATTCACGTTGATTTTGTGCGGCGCAAGCTCGAGCGCCAGCGCCCTCGTCATGCCGTTTATGCCTCCCTTGGAGGCGCAATAATGCACCAGATTCTCGTAGCCTATTATCGAGGCTATGGATGAAATGCTGACTATCTTGCCGCCCTTGCCCTGCTTTATCATGATGTTCGCGGCCTCCTGCGAGCAGAGGAACGCGCCCTTGAGGTTGACGCCGATGACCTTGTCCCACTGCTCCTCGGTCATATCCGTGAATTTGCCGAATGGATAGATGCCTGCATTGTTGACGAGGACGTCCAGCCTGCCGAATTCCTTGAGCAGCCTCTCAAAAAGCCGCTTCACCTCGCCCTTGGACGACACGTCGCATTTCACTGCGACCGCCTTCCCTCTACCAGAAGCGATTTCGCCCGCCACGGCGTCGGCGTCGCCAAGGTTGATGTCAGCGACGACGACCTTCGCCTTTTGCAGCCCGAACTGGAGTGCGATTTCCCTGCCTATGCCCTTGCCCGCGCCCGTCACAAGGACGGCCTTGTCCTTGAATTTGGAATTCGAAACGGCCATGGATAATTGTGTGCTGCCTGCTTTAAAAAACATATATTGCAGCGCGAAGAATAATTTTGTAAGATTGGTGCTTTGATGCGCAGGCCGACGTATATCATAAGAAGGCAGTTGGTTAAGGAAGCGCTCGGCATGCGCGACTGCATCTCTACAATTGAAGAAGTCTTTCGTCTTTATGGCCAGGGCAGGGTTCAGATGCCCCCGAAGGTCTATCTCTCCTTCGAAAAGGGCGACCTGCGCTGCATGCCTGCCTACATTCCTTCCATGAAGATGGCGGGCGTCAAGAACGTAAACGTACACCCCGGCAACAAGGGCATGCCAACGGTGATGGCGACCATAACGCTCATAGACCCTGAGAACGGCTTCCCCCTCGCCATAATGGACGGCACATATATCACGAACATGAGGACAGGTGCCGCTGGTGGCGTGGCTGCCAAGTGTCTGTCAAGGAAAAATTCTGTCGTCGCGGCCTTCATAGGCACGGGCGTGCAGGCGAGGACTCAGCTCGAGGCCCTGATGCTGGTCAGGCCCAAGATATCCAAAGTGCTGGCTTACAGCACAGATGCTGGCGGCATGAAGAAGTTCGCAGAGGAAGCCAAAACAAAGTATGGCATTGAAGCCACATGCGCCAATTCGGTCAATGGTGCGACAAGGAATGCCGATATCGTGGTCACGACAACGCCTGCAAGGAGCCCGATGGTGATGAACCAAGATATCCGAGAAGGTGTGCACATAAACGCCATAGGCGCGGACGCGCCGGGCAAGGAGGAACTCGACCCCAGAATCTTGAAGCGCGCCAAGGTAGTGATAGACAACTGGGAGCAGTCGTCGCACGGCGGGGAAATCAACGTGCCATTCTCCAAAGGCGTCATCACAAAGGGCGACATACATGGCGACATCGGCGAGATAGTCACGGGAAAGAAGGGAAGAACGTCAGATAGCGACATAACGGTCTTCGACTCCACCGGCCTTGCCATACAGGACTTGTCAGTGGCTGCAATGGCTTTCAGGAAGCTGATGGGGAGCAGGAGGCTGCGTCTGCGGCTCAAGCAGGTTGACTTGCTGGGCCTGAGCTAACCATTCCGACCTCTTGTTGTGGCAATGATGCTTAGCCAAAGCGGCCAATCTTTCCGCAGAAGCTCACAAACCCTTCGCCGCCCTCGTCCTGCTCTCTATCCTGCCGTCAATCCAGACAACGGATTGCACGACATTGCCCTTCACGTGCCTGCCCTCTATCTGCAGCCCGTTCTCGTTGCTTATAATAAGGCTCCAATCCTTGCCGAATTTTCCATTGGCAAGGGCCCTGACCTGCTTCACGG
>CAZCTG010000089.1:0-2826 GCA_964501695.1 uncultured archaeon
ATTCAAATGCGCCTCCGTGGCGCTGGGACTCCAACCCTCGCTATGAATTCTAACAGCTCAAGCTTTGCAATTCCATAGAGCGCTTCATATATAAATAATTTCACAACCAATTTTTAGTTGGAGAGATGGTTGTTGTGATAAAGAGGATAGGCGACATAGTCCTTCTGCAGATTTCTGGCACGGACTCGAACATCTACGTGATAGGCGACACCGCCATAGACTCGGGCACGGGGCTTAATTTCACGAGGATGTACCAGCTGCTCAAGATGGCGAACATAGACCCGAAGGCGATAAAGACCGTCGTGAACACGCACGCGCATTACGACCACGTGGGCGGGAATGGATATTTCCTCAACGCAAAGACCGCCATGCACGAGGCTGATGCGCCCGCGCTCGAGAGCGCCGATGCCGAGATGTGCATGGTTGAATTCTTCGACGGTAAGCTGAAGCCGAGGAAAGTCGACGCGAAGCTGAAGGCGGGCGACAGGCTTTCCATGGGCGCGTATAATTTCGAGGTGCTGCACACGCCGGGCCACACGCCGGGCTCCATATGCCTTTTTGATGCAGCCAAAAAGATCCTCATAAGCGGCGACACGGTTTTTTCCGACAACATAGGCAGAATTGACCTGCCGGGCGGCGACGCTGACGCCATGCAACAATCGCTGATCAATCTGGCAAGGCTGAAAGTGAGCAAGATACTGCCAGGCCACGGCGAGCCGGTCAGTTCAGGCGGAGGCGTACTGATAGCCAAACTCGCGAAGGCGGGCGTAGAGCCGCCTTCAGACAGCGACGAGGAAAGCGAGGACGACATTGGAAGGCCTGTCTAATTTTTTCAGTGCCGTAATGGCACGAACGCGTAGCTTCCGTGCCCCTCCCCCGTTACGCCTGACTTGCTTTTCCTGTACAGCATCAGTTCCTGCACCCACGGCCCCCCAACGGGTGCAACCAGCAAGCTTCCAATCTTGAGCTGCCTGAAAAGCGCTTTAGGCACTTCCTCGCAGGCGCACGTCACGATTATCTTGTCGTATGGCGCGGCCTTTTCATACCCCTTCACACCGTCGCCATGGACGACTTCAACGTTCTCCGCGCTGACCTTCTTCAGGTTGGCCATCGCGTAACTGGCAAGCTCCCCGTCAATCTCCACGCTGAAAACCCTTTTTACCAGCTTTGAGACTATGGCCGCCTGGTAGCCCGATCCCGCGCCGACTTCGAGGACTTTGTCGCGCGGCTCCGGTTCAAGCAGCTCTGTCATCATCGCAACGGTGTATGGCTGGCTTATGGTCTGGCCGCGGCCTATGGGCAGCGCGTTGTCGTCGTAGGAATGCTGCATCAATCCCTCCGGAACAAAGAGGTGCCTCGGGACATTCAGGAACGCCTCTTTTACGCTTTTCGTCTTTATGCAGCCGACGCTGACCAGATGCCCAACCAGCCTCCTCCTCTGGAGTTCAAAGTCGTCCATGCTATAAATTAGAAAACAAACTAATAATTGAATTGATATGAAGATATACGACCCATGCGTCAGGTGCTCGTCCATCGCGGAGGCCGCTGCAATCACCGGAAGGCTGGGCTGGGACGGCATATGCGTGCTGCTCCCTCCCGAGATGTTGAAAAATATCGAGAAGCCAAAGACCGGCATTGATGTTTCAATAGGGATAGAGATTGACACGAAGAAGCCATCCGAAATCGCAAAAGCCGTAGGCAGATACAGGAAGTCAACAGACGTCCTCGCGTTCAGGTCTTCGACGCCCGAGATTAACCGCGCGGTGCTTGAAACACCCGAAGCCGACATGCTGCTCGGTGCATGGAGCGGCGGCATGAACCACGTGCTTGCGAATCTGTCCAAGGAAAACGACGTAGCGATATGCTTCGAGCTGAGCCCGTTGATGTTCTCGCACGGCAGGCAGCGGACCGAGCTGTTCGGCAGGATGCTGGATGCCGCAAAATTCCTCAGGAAATCAAAGGCTCCCGTAGCCATAGGCTCAGGCGCGCAGATGCCAATGGACATCAGGGACTTCGGGGAGCTGGTGAGCTTCGGGAGGCTGCTCGGCTTCGGCGACAAAACCATAAGCGAAGCCATGTCCGGCAAGCGCGTAATGGATAACAGGAAAAGGCTTTCTGAAAAATGGATTATGCCTGGGGTGGAAGTTGAATAAGAAACTCTTTTTGAGGAAAGTTATCACAAAAACTAAAAAATCAGACAACCCTCGGCCCCTTGACGAAGCCGGCCTCGCGGTTCCGCGCATTCTTCAGCGCCTTGGCCTGCGGCAGCGACGGCTCGGCCCTATCGTCCCTCAGAACATTCGCCATCGGTATTGGCTGGAACGAGGGCTTCACGCTGGTTGTTTCTATGCTTTCAAGCTCCCTG
Source organism: uncultured archaeon (assembly GCA_964501695.1). Taxonomy (GTDB): domain Archaea; phylum Aenigmatarchaeota; class Aenigmatarchaeia; order QMZP01; family QMZP01; genus VGIZ01. The sequence goes on from CAZCTG010000089.1 coordinate 2,366, forward strand.
AAGGCTTCAAGTATCTTCTCGAGCTCACCTGAGAACTTCTCCAACTCTTTTTCGCTGAGGTTCAGCCTTGCGACGGCAGCGACTTTCTTCACATCGCTTTTGCTGACTTTCGCCTTGGCCATGAAGATTATTGGAAAGGCCTGCTTATATTTGGTTGCATCAAAGAACACGCTGCCATGTTTGTGCCGAATCAGCGGACATTATGCAAATCCGAACAGGTTTCCCGTTCTTTTGGCTTTCTTGGCCCTTGCCGGTTTTACAAAATTCGCAACATCTTCCGCCGTCTGTTCCTCAGCTTGTGTCTGCCTGATATTTTCTTTACCGCTTCTTCCAAGCACCAGCTTCTCGGCGTCATCTAGCCTGCCTTCGGCTATGAGCTCGAACAGCGAGCCGTAGAGGTTCGGGTTTAGTTTAGCTTCAGTCAGGTTCTTCTCCAGCAGCTTCCTGCCCATCTCCTGCAC
>CAZCTG010000090.1:0-2677 GCA_964501695.1 uncultured archaeon
CCATAAACCATGACATCGAAAGCAACAGGATAAGACTCTCGGAGTTTTCACTCCTTGTCACCGACGAGGCGCACCATTCCGTGGGCGGATACTCATACCCCTTCGTGGCCAAACACTACCTCGAGCATGCAAAACACCCGCGCCTTTTGGGGCTTACTGCCTCCCCGGGCGGCACCAAGGAGAAGATAAGGGAGATTTGCTCGAACCTCGGCATAGAGGCTGTTGAGATAAGGACAGAGCATGACGCGGATGTCGCGCCATACGTGCAGGAGAGGGAAGTGGACTGGGAATATGTGGAGCTGCCTGGGAGCTTCCTGAAAATCAGGGGCCTGATAGAGTCGCTTCTCGGCAGGCGGGTGGAGAGCCTCATGAAGCTACGCCTTGTGAGATACGCGAAGGTGTCCAAGAAGGAGCTGCTGCGGGTGCAGGGAGAGCTGATGAAGCGGCTGAAACAAGGCGACAGGCGCGCGTTCATGGGCATAAGCGCGGTCACGCAGGCAATAAAGCTCGACCACGCGCTCGGCCTTCTTGAAAGCCAGGGGCTACCTGCGCTGGAGAGCTACTGGACAAAACTGAGGAAGAGCGGCAACCGCAACGATAAGGCGCTGGCAGGCAACAGCGACATCAAGGCCGCAATGCTGCTCACGAACCAGCTGCTGGAGCAGGGCTCGACGCATCCCAAGATGGCGAAGCTGTGCTCGATAGTCCATCATGAGCTGGCAAGGAACAGCGGCTCGAAAATCATAGTGTTCGCGAGCTTCAGGGACACGGTAAAGGGGGTTGTTTCAGCGCTTTCCAAGATTGAGGGGGTAAGGCCTGTCGTGCTTATCGGGCAAAAGGGAGGTTTGTCGCAGAAGGAGCAGATGGGAGTGATTCACAGATTCAACGAAGGCGAATATAATTGCCTTGTCACAACCAGCATAGGCGAGGAGGGGCTTGACATACCGGCCATGGACATGGCCATTTTCTATGAGCCCGTACCCTCGGAGATAAGGAGCATACAGCGCCGCGGCAGGGTGGGCCGCCAGAAGCTGGGCAGGATAGTCGTGCTCATAACCAAAAGCACCCGCGACGAGGCTTATTTCTGGGCGGCGCACCACAAGGAGAAGGAGATGCACAGAACGCTGGGGAAGATGCGGAACCAGCTGGAGGATGAGCAGGAGAGTTTGGCTGATTTCACGGAATGAAACGCAAGGTTTATAAACCGCCGATAGCTTTATAAACACATCATGCAAATATATATCAATTCTTATACTCACTACACGGGAGTGACAATATGATAAAAAAGAAAAGAAAGCCGGCAAGGAAGGCGGCGCGCAAGAAGGCCAATGTAAGGAAAGCCGTCAGGAAGCCGAAACACGTTTCCAGGCGCAAGCCCGCCAAGCGCAGGCATGCCAAAATGAAGGCCCGAAGCGCGGCAAGGGTGAGGAAGGTTCTCCGCAGGACGAAACCCGAGCGCCTTCCAAGGGCAGCGCAGCAGAATTTTGAGATACCCGTCGCAGCCGCGCAGCAGCACGAAAGGGAAAGGTCGAAGTGCCCGGACTGCGGCTCCAGCAAGATACGCTATGACCCTTCGAGGGGCGAGACCATCTGCGCGATGTGCGGGGCGGTTATAAGCGAGGGCATGATTGACCTTACGCAGGAATGGAGGGCGTTCGACGACGACCAGCGCTCGAAGCGCGTCAGAACCGGCGCAACGCTGACGCCGACGAAGCACGACCAAGGCATAACCACGGAGATAGGCAAGGGACGCGGCGAGCTTTTCAAGGTGGCATCCAAGAAGCGGGCACAGTATTACAGACTCACCAAGTGGCACAAGAGGCTGATAAAGTCAAAGGACAGAAACCTCAGCTTCGCTTTCTCGGAACTCCAGAGGCTTATAAGCTTCCTCCACCTCTCAAGGGCAATCCATGAGAGGGTGGCCAAGCTCTACCAGCAGGCCGTGAACAAGGGGCTTGTGCGCGGCCGTTCGACAGAGTCCATAATCGCGGCGCTCCTTTACACCACGTGCAGGGAAGAGGGCGCGCCGAGGACGCTTGACGAGATTTCAAAGGCGTCCGGGATAAACAAGAAGGACATAGGAAAGACATACCGTTACATAGCGAGGAAGCTCAGGATAAGGATACTCCCCGCCAAGGCGCAGGATTACGTGCCAAGATTCGGCTCGCTGCTCGGGCTTTCGGAGAAGGTTCAGGTGCGCGCTGTGGACGTCTTGGACGATGCCGGCAAGTTTGACGTGACTTCAGGCAAGGGACCGATAGGCGTCGCGGCTGCCGCGCTTTACATAGCCGCGGTGCTCGAAGGCGAGAAGAAGACTCAGCGCGAGGTCGCAGACATGATAGGCGTGACCGAGGTCACCATACGCAACCGTTACAAGGAAATGGTGGAGGCGCTCAACATAAAGGATAAGATTGAGGAGCTTGTCAGCGAAGAGGAAGAGGCAGCCCCGCTGAACGGCAAGAAATAGGATGACTGCAACCGCTGCCAACCAATTCTATGGAAGGTGCAATTGATTAATAGCGGCTCTGCCAATTATCCTGTATGAGGGCGGCATGTATTTTAGCTGTTTTATTATTTGCTTCATTCCTGTTACCAGCCGTTGTGCAGGCAAAGGCCGAGCTTTCAGGCACCACCATCAACGTCTGGTCAGAAGGCGGCTCTCATGTCGAGACCTGCG
>CAZCTG010000091.1:0-2493 GCA_964501695.1 uncultured archaeon
CTTCCGGATTATGCATATTTCTATATTGACGATAATCCAACCGGGGTAAGAAACCTGCTGCGCGGCAGCTGGCACTGCGGCGGCCGCGAGCACGGGCGTGTCGACGTCGATGGCGGCTGGGGGCCGTCCAGCTCGCGCGGGAGCCTCGCCTCCCGAGGAGCCGTAGATAACGCCAGGCTCGTGAACAAGTTTAACGATGCCGTATACAGAATTAACTTTGAGCATCTTATAGAATCCGCAAAAAGCCTACCGCCGGAGAAGGCTTCAGACGTTATTCGACAAATCCAAGAACATCTTGATGGCGCACTGGTGTGGGAAGAAATATAAGCCCGCAGACACAGATAATTTTCATGACCTCTATTTCCGATGGAACACGTAGAGAGAGAGAGTACTTTTTGAATAGTCCCGGCAATGACCAAGCTCCATGCCTTTCTATAGTGCGTAACATTGCTTACGCCATGAAATACAGCAGCGATAGCTACGTAGCGAAAGATGTCCGCAGGCGAAGCCTGCGGGTTTCAGGTCGCGAACGCTAAAGTCGCAGTGTGCAGGTTTGACTTGCATTTGATAGAAGGGCTATAGGACTGCTGCGCGGCAACTGGAACTACGACGACCGCGAGAACAGGCGTGTCAACGTCAACGAGCAAATATCTGACTGCTGCGGGTCTATGGCCTGCAGATGCTCGGCGTAAATGGCAACTGGAGGCCGTCCAACTCGAAACCACATGGAGAGGCCATAGCCTCTCTTGCGGCGAGACCGAGAACCTCGCCTCCCGAATAGCTTAGCGAGCCGGGACAATTATGAAAACATACAAAAACCTCTATGGCAAGATTTGCTCGCTTGATAACCTGCGTTCGGCTTTCAAGAAAGCCAAGAAAGGCAAGCCGCAGATGGGTTATGTCAAGGAGTTTGAAGCAGGCTTAGAGACGAATCTGCTGCGACTGAAGCATGGGCTTGAAGACAGGGCGTATGAGCCCGAGCCGCTGCGGCTGTTTGTGGTGCGCGACCCAAAGACAAGGTTGATTTCAGCCCCGCACTTCAGGGACAGGGTGGTGCATCATGCGTTGTGCAATATAATAGAGCCGATATTCGACAAGACGTTCATCCATGATTCTTACGCGAGCAGGAAAGGCAAAGGCACGCACGCGGCCCTGCGCCGCCTTGATAAATTCAAGCGCAGCGTTTCCTGCAACGGCAGGCTTGTCAACGGCGCGAAAGACGGAAACGTGGTTATCGGCTATGCGCTGAAATGCGACATAAGGCATTATTTCGCCTCGGTTGACCACGAGGCGTTGATGAGCATTATCGGAAGGAAAGTAACAGACGCGAAGGCGTTGCTCCTGATATCAAATATACTCCTTGGATATGATGCTGCTGGAAAAGGCAAGGGCATGCCCATCGGAAGCCTGACAAGCCAGCTGTTCGCGAATATATATCTCAACGAACTGGATTATTTTGTCAAACACAAGCTGAGGGCAAAATATTATATCCGCTACATGGACGACTTTGTGCTCTTGCATCCATCCAAAGAGAAACTGCACGCATGGAAGGCTGATATAGCGTGGTTTCTTGACGGAATGAAACTTGAACTGCATCATCAGAAAACAAACATATTTCCCTTGCATTGCGGTGTAAATTTTGTTGGCTACCGCGTATTCTGCCATTACAAGCTGCTGAAGAAAAGCAACATACGGCTCATGAACAGCAGAATGGCAGAATTTAAGAGGTTGCATGACGAAGGCATAATGACCCATGCAAAGGTCGCAGAAAGCCTTGAAAGCTGGATGTCGTATGCGCGATATGCGGACAGCTACAAAACCAGAAGGCGCATCATGCGTAGCTTCAACCACGCTTTCGGCGTGCACTTCTGTCTTTCGCGCGTTAAATGATGAATATGTAAATCACAATCAGCACGAATGCAATTCCCCAATATACATCCCAGAAAATCTCATACCTCCTCCTATTCTTTTTGCCTGTGAGAAAATTCGGCCACCAGCATTTTATCTTCCTTGCCCTCTCAAGACCGAGGGCAAGCCTTAGCGCATGCAATGAAAAGTCATAGAAAATCATCACAGCCAGAAAATAAAGTATGATGTCCAGCGCCATGATTGTTTTTTGCCTTCAGTTCTTATATTCCCGCCCGCCCAATATTTCTACATGCTCGTGCGCGACATAATGAACAGGGACGTGAAGACCGTAGAGCCCGACAGCACCGTGCAGGAGGCAGCGGCCATCATGGCCAAGCACAGCATAGGCAGCCTCATTGTCACGAAGAACGGCAGCCTGCAGGGCATAGTGACCGAGCGCGACATAATGACAAAGCTCGTGTCGAAGGCCCTGGACGCCTCGGCGACCAAGGTTTCGCAGATAATGAACAGGCGCGTGGTCATGATAGCGCCCGACAAGGACGTAGGGGACGCGGCCGAGGTCATGATGGAGAAGGGGATAAAGAAGCTCCCGGTCCTGAAGGGCGACAAGCTCATAGGTATAGT
>CAZCTG010000092.1:0-2258 GCA_964501695.1 uncultured archaeon
GCCGTTGACGCCGTACTTCAATGCCGCAACATCTGCCTTCATGAGTGGTGTTGCGTGGAGTCGGTTTATGTAATAATTTCTGACTGGATAAACAAACTCCACATCGCCGTCCGAGGCCAGCGCTTCAATCATACCCGCGGGCACGGAAGCCGAGATACCGGGCATTATGCTATATTCGTGGCTGACGCTGCCGCCGTAGAGCCTTACCTTTTCGGATACGTTCATCTCTTGCATCGATTTGAACATGCTCAGCGGCTTGGCAACCTTGGGTTCCCCGGGCTTGTACGTGATGATGATCCTGACCATCTCGTCCTGCGGTTTTGAGGCGACAAGCGATGCGAAATCAGCAGGCATCTTTTTGGCTGCGGATGCTGATAATTGTGCAGGCACAGAGGCCGATGCCAACCCAAACAGAAGCAAAGACATGAAACACGCGAAAACCAGCCATGCCGCCCTCATGATTCCACAGATAATTATAGGGCTTGAACAAATATCAATTAGTGCTTTTGATGAGACGCGGAATCCTTCTTGCGGCAATCGCGGCAATAGCCATAGCTTCGGCTATCCTGCTAAGGCCGGGCATGACAGGAAGTCTTGCAAGTCAGGAGCAGTTCGTTGTCGCTAAAGTCATTGATGGCGACACCATCAGGCTGTCAAGCGGAGAGAAGGTCCGCTTCCTCAACATAGACACGCCCGAAGTAGGGCAGTACCTGCATGACGAGGCGGCAGCGAGGATGAAGGAATTGATAGGCAACGGCACCGTGGCATTGGAAGCAGACCAGACCAACAGGGACAAATACGGACGCTTGCTGCGCTACGTATATAGTAATGAAACCATGCTGAACCTGATAATGGCGCGCGAGGGCTACGCGCGCTCCTATTATGTGGCACCCGATGACAAGCACCTCAAGGAAATACAGGAGGCAGAAAACTACGCTAAGTCCAAGAATCTTGGCATCTGGCAATACGACAACATAACGGGCGCGTTCTGCGTCTGGATTTACGAACTGCGCGACGACCCGAAGGGCCGCGACGAGGAGAACCTGAACGGAGAGTACGTGGTACTAAGGAACTCGTGCACGCATCCGGTCGACATGACGGGCTGGAAGATGTCCGCAAGCAGGGGCTCTTTCACGTTCCCTGAGTTCGCGCTGCAGGGCAAGAAGACGGTGGCCGTGCACACGGGCTCCGGCGAGAACAACGCGACCGACCTGTACTGGGGCAGCAGCAAGGCCATATGGAAGAACGAACATGACAGGCTGCTCGCCTACAATGCCGGCGGCCAGCTCGTTCTGGACTACAGCTATTGAAGGGCATGAATGTTTTTAAATAATGCAACCTCAGAGGAATGAATGAATTCAGGCGACTTCATTGAAATCCAGTACACGGGGAGGATTGCGCTCACAGGCGAGGTGTTCGACGACACCACAAAGAGCCCTGTTGTAGTTGTCGTCGGCCAGAAGATGGTAGCCGCTGGCGTGGAGAAGCAGCTCGAAACCATGAATGTCGGCGAGGAGCGCGAGTTCTCGGTTTCTCCTGAAGAGGGTTTCGGCAAGCGCTTCCCGCAACTCGTCAAGATAATACCCATGAGGGATTTCATAAAGCAGAACATAAAGCCCGTTCCCGGCATATTCGTGACAATCGACGGCAGGCAGGCAAAGATTCAGTCGGTGTCCGGAGGCCGCGTCCGTGCCGACTTCAACCACCCTCTGGCAGGGAGGGAATTGCTCTACAAGATGAATGTCGTCAGGAAGCTTTCCGAGCCAGCCGAGATGGCGCAGAAATACATCGAACATTTCGGATTCCCTGCAAAGTGCAGCTTCGCCGACGGGAAGCTTACGGTAAAGCTGGCAGAGCAGATGAAGAACCTGTTTGAAAAGATGTTTTCCGAGAAGCTCAAGCACCTCATACCTGACATAAAGGAAGTGTTTTTCGAACTTGAAACGCCGCCGGCGAAAAAAGACGAAAAAAATCAGGATGCTGCGGCTGCGCAGGCTGAAAAACAATAAAAACGAATCCAAAAAACCGAATTTTGAATTTTGACGCCCTGTCAATTCATTTAAAAATCTAATCGCCAACAGTTTCCTGTTGAAATGGGAGGGTTTTGATGGCTGTAAGATACGAAAGTTCTGAGGATGCTGCCTCGAAGATAGCGGAAGCCGACAGCGAGCTGAAAAAAATCCTTGAGTCGAGGCGCGCCGAGATAAAGGTCGTCGGATGCGGAGGCGCGGGCGGCAATACTATATCAAGGCTGATGC
>CAZCTG010000093.1:0-2044 GCA_964501695.1 uncultured archaeon
AAGAGAGACAGCGGCGTGCCTGTAGTGACGACGAATGTTGACTCCATGCCCGAGTCCGTCGGGAATGCGGGCATTACGGCAGAACCCGAGCCCAGAACCTTCGCGAAAAGCATAACCAGGCTGATTGAAGACAAATCGCTTAGGAAAAGGATGATAAGCAAAGGATTCAGAAGGGCGGAAGAGCTCTCGTACAGGAACTACGCAAAAAACATGCTCAAGATATACGAGGGGCTGGCAGGCGCGTCAAGACGGCATTGAGCTACTTCCAGAGCTCGCTTTCCTTCGCTATTTTCTTCTCCCATAGCCACGCATTGCCTGATTCTCGGAAATATTCGACAGTCCTGCCAAGCCCTTCCCTTATGTCCGTCTTGGGCGCCCATCCCAGCAGCCTGTTGACCTTGAAATAGTTGCATTCCAGCAGCTCGACATCGAGGGGCCTGAACCTGCCCCTTTCCGTTTCCATCTTCAGGTTCTTGACGCCCATTATATCCGCTATCAAATGCGCCAGTTCTTCCACGCTGTATGATTTGCCGGCGCCGGAATTGAAGATTCCGCCCACCGCAGACTTGCGCTTCATGAGCCCTATCGGCACCTGCACGGCGTCGTCTACGTATGTGAGGTCCCTCCTCGCGGCCGCGTTGCCAAGCTTCAGCGTGCTCGATTTCGACAACTGCGTTATTATCTCCGGTATCACATATGGATGCGTCTCGCGGGGCCCGTAGCAGTTGAACTGCCTCATTATTATCACCGGAAGCCCCCGCTCGTGGAAAAGCGTGAAGCACAGCCTGTCCGCGGCCAGCTTGCTGACCGCGTACGTCGACTGCGGGAACAGCGGATGATTCTCGTCCATTGGCACGTACTTGGCGGTGCCATAAACCTCCGAAGTTGAATACTGTAGGATGCGTTCCACACCCGCCTCCTTCGCCGCCATCATCACGTTCAGCGTCCCGAAGGCGTTCACGTCGAAGAAATCGTGCGGCCTGTCATAGCAGTGCGGTATGTAGGGCTCTGCCGCCAGATGGAACAGGTAGTCAATGCCCTCTTTCTTCAAAAAAGCGGCGATGCCCTTGTCCCTTATGTCCTTCCGCACGAGCCGTACACCCTCGACGTCGGCAAGGTTCGAGGGGTCACCGCTGCACATGTTGTCAAGGACGGTGACATCCGAACCCTCCTTGACTAGGGCGCGAACCAGAGCCGAGCCTATGAACCCCGCGCCGCCTGTCACCATCACGTTGCCGCCAAGCTTCATACAACCAAGTATACTTATTCCTACTTTATATACTTAGTATACCTTTATAAGCATTTCGCCCAACAATAATGCATGAAGTCAAAGATATCAGTTTCCATCGACAGCGATGTGCTCAAGCGCGTGGACAGCAGGATAGACGGCGTATATGTCAAGAACAGGTCGCAGGCAGTCGAGATTGTGCTCCGCGAAACATTCTCGGGCCCGGCCAAGGAAGCGGTGATACTTGCAGGCGGGGATTTCAACGCCACCGTGGCAGCGAACATATGCAGGCAGACAGCAGCCCTCCAAGGCTATGGCGTGAACCGGATAATAATCGCGCCCGGCAAGAATAAGGAAAGGGTATTTGGCTCATTGGTAGGGTGCGAGCTGAAGGCGGAGGTAAGGTACGTGAAGGAAGCGGGCAGCCTTGGGACAGCCGGCGCGCTCAAGCTTGCAGAGGAATTCGTGGCAGGGACGTTCTTCCTACTATACGCCGATGTCGAGTTCGATTTCGACCTCTCCAACATGCTTGACTACCATCTCAAAACCGGTTCTGAAGTAACGGCCGCGGTGGTACCCATCGAGAGAAAGGACTCCACTGACATGATGCTGGTGGAGGGTCAGCGGGTCAGGATGTTTGAATACCACCCCAAACACAGGGGCATGCTGAACAACGCGGGGATTTACGTGATGAGCAGGAGCGTGTTCGGCATGCTGCCGAAAAAAGGCTCCCTGGAGAAGGACGTGCTCCCTGTATTTGCAAGGCAAGGAAGGCTCGCGGCCTACAACTTCTGCGGCAAATGGAGGCATCTGGGA
>CAZCTG010000094.1:0-1573 GCA_964501695.1 uncultured archaeon
TCATCCTGAGCTCGCAGCCGATGACGGAAAAGTTTGTCCAGTTGGTTGCGCCGCCCCTCGTTATGTTGATTGAGGCGTCAACCGAGATGCAGGTTGAGGCGAATTTGCTTGTGCACGACTTGACTCTTGTTGGGACGTCGGCGAGCAACGAAGCACAAGTCTGGACGTGAGAACCGCCTTCGGACCATATGTTGATGGTGGTGCCTGAAAGCTCTGCCTTGGCTTGGACATCTACAGGAAGCAAAAAGGACAATGAAAATACGACGCATGCCGCAACTATCAGAATCCTGCCAGCCCGTCCTTCCATGATATATATTCTATCAAGTCGATTAATATATATGGTCTTTTACAAGAACCGCGACAGGTCCAGCAAGATTTCCGTCAAGGTCGGCATAATATTTGCGAAGCTCGGGATACCGCCAAACGGATGGACGCTTCTTACTATAATCCCGGCTCTGCTGGCATTCTGGATGCTTGTCAATGAGCAGTTCCTTTATGCCGCGGGGTGGTTCATAATCGCCGCCTTCATTGACGTAGTGGACGGCGCAGTCGCGCGCGTGACAGGCAGGGCAACGAGGTTCGGCGCTTACCTCGACGCGGCGATGAGCAGGTATGTGGAAGGCATAATCATATTCGGTCTGCTTTTCGCATCGCTTCCAGGCTTCATTGTCCCCGCCTATGCGTGGATATTCCTTTGTTTTTTCGGCAGCTTCATGACAGCCCATGCCAAATCATTGGCCAAGGAGAAGGACATTCTGGAGAAGGGGCTTGGCGGAGGGCTTCTTGAAAGAACGGAAAGCGTGCTGATACTGTTCGCGGGAATACTGCTTGCCGCATACAAACCTTTGTACCTGGTTTACGTGGTGGCAATACTTGCCGTGCTGTCGAACATCACGGCCCTGCAGGGCATATGGTCGGCCAAGAGAGGCGGAAAATAAAATGCTCATGCAACAGGTGTTCGGGACGGCATGGCATACCGTTCAGAAAATTAGGTGACGTCATGGCGCGCAAATGGACGTTGGAGGAGAGGAAAAGGCACCTCAGGGAGCACTATCCCGAGAAGCGCAGGAAGTTCGGCATAATGGTCGGCATGGTGCTCTTGATACTCGTTGTTTCCGCCGCGCTCGGCTATGCCATAAAGTCGCAGAACGACGTCGGGCTCGTATTGATACTGGCCCTCGTGCTTGTAGTGGCCGTGGTCGCGACGGTTTTCATCCTAGACAACCAGTTCTCTGAAATATGGTAGTCTGGGTGGGAAGCCAGATTGTTCAGGCATAACAGGCAGCCTCATCTCCAGAATCTCTTGTTCCTGGCGTATAGCTGCTCCTCCCTGAGTATGTCCTTCAGAAACTCGTCGCTCCTGCCGGGCCGTCTAAGAATCCTCGCTGCAGCCCGCGGACCAACTCCCCTGCTCGCCAAAGCAACCACGGCATCCTTTCCGGAGGCTGCGACAAGCGCGGCGCTGTCGCTTATCCTCTCCAGTTCGGATTCTTCCTCCTTTGAAAGCCCTTTGCCGTGGTGCTTGATGCTCCTATTGACGAGCAGCTCCGACTCCATGTCATCGGGATGTATG